>CAKTKM010000030.1 GCA_934569425.1 uncultured Oscillospiraceae bacterium | reverse complement strand
CCGAAGGGGAACAGGAACTCGAAGTCCGTGGTGGCCTTGGAATAGAAGCACAGCTCCTCGGGATCGTGGTCGCGCAGCCGCAGGTTCTCGTCCTTCAGGCCGATGCCCAGCAGCCAGTTGTGACAGAAGGTACGCCAATACTGGAACCATTCCAGATCGGTGCCGGGCTTGCAGAAGAACTCAAGCTCCATCTGCTCAAACTCACGGACGCGGAAAATAAAGTTGCCCGGAGTGATCTCGTTGCGGAAGGATTTACCGATCTGACACACGCCGAAGGGCAGCTTGCGGCGGGTGGTGCGCTGGGTATTGACAAAGTTGGTAAAAATACCCTGTGCCGTTTCGGGACGGAGATAAACGGTATTCTTGGCATCCTCGGTGACACCCTGGAAGGTCTTGAACATCAGATTGAACTGGCGGATGTCCGTAAAATTATGCTTGCCGCAGGAGGGACAGGGAATGTTCTTCTCCTCCACAAAGTCCTTCATCTCCTGCTGGGAGAAGGCGTCGATGGGCTTGGGCAGTTCAAAGCCGTTCTGCTGGCACCAGTCCTCGATCAGCTTGTCGGCGCGAAAGCGCTCCTTGCACTCCTTGCAGTCCATAAGAGGATCGGAAAAGCCCGCCAGATGGCCGCTGGCCACCCAGGTCTGGGGATTCATCAGGATGGCGGCGTCCTGGCCTACGTTGTAGGGGTTCTCCTGCACGAATTTCTTCCACCACGCCTTTTTGATGTTGTTCTTCAACTCCACGCCCAGCGGGCCATAGTCCCATGTGTTCGCAAGGCCGCCGTAGATCTCGCTGCCGGCAAAAATGATACCGCGGTTCTTACACAGCGCCACGATCTTGTCCATGGTTTTTTCTGTGTTTTTCATGGTGTTCTCTCCTTTGTTTTTATTATGATTCTCTTTTAACGTCAAATAAAAAACGCCCTGAGCCTGATAAAAGGCTCAGGGCGAACTAAACAATTAGTCCGTGGTTCCACCTGAATTTGGATACGTCCACACTCTTCATGCCGGTAACGGGGCATCCGGCGGGCATTTCCTCCCGCGGCTCCGGGCAGCCACGCCCTTCCTCGCCTGTAACTTCGCATAGAATAGCACGTTTTTGCACGGGTGTCAAGAAAATTTGAGAAGGAGACAGCAAAAGGCCTTATGTCCAAGCAGGTTCACAATAAGAAAAATTCCCGCATACGTCGGTATGCGGGAATTTTTTCGGGTGGTTTCAGCCGGACAGGCACAGAGTCAAAACTTCATGCTTTCTGTTGTCTGTCGGCCTTTTCGGGCGGTTTTTCTGTCAGTTGTTTTCGCCCCGGTCGAAGGCCACCACCACGCGGCGGTTGGGCTCGGTACCTACGGAGTAGGTGGTGATCCCCTTCACGTCCTGCAGCGCGGCGTGGATCACATGGCGCTCATAGGCGTTCATGGCTTCCAGCGTGACGCTGCGGCGGTATTTCTTCACCTTGGCGGCCACCTTCATGGCCAGACTCACCAGACTGGCCTCGCGGCGGGCGCGGTAGTTCTCGGCATCCACATGGACACGGATGCGCTTTTCGCTGCCGCTGTTGACGGCGTAGTTGGTCAGCTGCTGGATGGCATCCAGCGTTTCGCCGCGGCGGCCGATCAGGGCGCCCAGCTTCTGACCCTCCAGAATGACCTTGTATCGGCCCTTCTCTTCCTCATACACCTTCACGGCGGCAGGGCTTTCCATCTGCTCCAGCAGACCCGTCAGGAAGGCGGTGATCCGCTGGGCGTTGTCATCGCGGCACTCCGGCAGCTCCACGGCAGGCGCGGCAGCCGGCTCCTGCTTTTCCACGGTGGCTTCCTCCCGCTTCGGCTGCTGGGGTCTGGGCTGAGGCTTAGCCTGCGGCTTGGGCTGGGGCTTCTGGGGTTTGAGTTCTTCCTTCTTTTCTGGTTTTTCCGCCACAACAGGCTTGACCGGCGCGGCCACCTCTTCCATAGGCGCCTCATCGGGGCCATAGGTCACACGGACACGGGCGGGCTTTGCGCCCATGCCCAGAAAACCGCTTTTGGCACGCTCCAGGATCTCCACGGACACATCGTCACGATCCATACCCAACTGGGCAAGGGCTTTGCCGATGGCCTCTTCCTCGGTCTTGCCTGTTACATCGATATAACTCATAGACAAAACTCCTTATTCGTCGTAATGCTGCTGGTCAAACGCGCGGCCGCGGGCGTAGGGACGGTTGCCCACACGACCCGCCTCGGTGGTGGCGGCGCGCTTCTCCTTGGGTTCTTCCTTGGGCTGGGACTTCTTTTTGCTGCCCTGCTGGGGCTTTTTGGCGGCGTTGGCCTGCTCCAGCTGACGGTTGTAATTCTCGCGGGCGGCCTGCATCTTGGCGGCGCGCTTCTCCCGCTTCTCCCGTTCCTTCTCGGTCTCCTCTTCTTCCAGCTTCTTATTAAAGAATCTGGTAAGAACAGCCTCCTGAATGGCGGAGAAAGCGGCGTTGGCGATCCAGTACACACACAGAGCGGCGGGGAACATGAAGCCCATCCACACCGTCATCAGCGGGAAGAGATACATCATCATCTTGCTCTGGCTGTTCATGGTGTTGGAGCTGGCCTTCATGGAGACCATGCTCATCACCAGCTGCAGACCGGCAGCAATAAAGGGCATGATCAGCAGACCCCAGACCGGCCAACCGCCGCCGGGGAACTGGCTGAGCACCTGAGAGGGCTGGCTGGCCAGATCCACGCCCAAAAAGCTGTAGTCCAGATCGATCAGACCGTCAAACTTGCCGGCGAAATCCGCCCAATGGTCATGGATAAAGTCGGTGAGATAGATCTGCTCATAGGCGTTTTTGGTGGTATCCACCGCCGTATAGCCCAGAGAGGTGGCCAGCTGGGTGATCTCCTCAATAACCTCGTTGGAGAGGTTCATAAAGAAGCGCAGAGGGGTACGGATGATATAGTACAGGGCGATCAGGATGGGGAAGGGCAGGAAGGACCACAGGCAGCCGGACATGGGATTGACACCCTCCCGGGCATACAGGTCTGCCATCTCCTGCTGCTGCCGCTCCTTGTTGTTGGCAAAGCGGGTCTGGATGTCCTTGATCTTTCCCTGCATCCGGTTCATGCGAAGCATGCTCTTCTTGCTCTTCATCTGGAAGGGCAGGATCACCAGCTTCACCACCAGAGTGAAGAGGATCAGCGCCACGCCGTAAGAACCGGTCAGGCTGTAGAACATTCTCGTCAGCCATGCGAAAGGCACACAGATATAATATCCGATTTGTGCAAACATTGATTTTCCTCCGTTGGTCGTTACATTTGTCGCGGATGGGAAACAAAACGGGAAAACACCTCAAACAGGCCGGTCAGGGAACAGGGTCGTACCATCCGCCCTTATGGAAGGGATGGCACCGAAGAAACCGGCGAAACGCCAGATAACCGCCCTTCAGCGCGCCGTACTTTTCCACCGCCTCCAGCGCGTACTGGGAGCAGGTGGGGATAAACCGGCAGCGGGGCGGAAACAGGGGCGAAACGGCAGTCTGATAAAAACGGATCGCCTTCAGAAAAGCCCGCTTCATCATACCTGAGGCTCCAGCAGCTCCAGCTCCTCCAAAGCGCGGACATACTGCTTGTCCATCTTGGCGTAGGGGAAGTGGACGGCCTTGACCCGACCCACAAGGATCACGTCGTAGCCCTTTTTCATCTGGGGAAGGTGCAGGCGGTACATCTCCCGAAGCTGGCGGCGGACGCGGTTGCGCACCACGGCTTTGCCCAGCTTCGTACTGACGGTGACGCCAAGGCGGGTCTTGCCCTGCTTATTCCGCTGGCAATAGACCACCATACTGCTCTGCACACTGGAGCGGCCCCTGCGATAAATACGCCGGAACACATAATTCTCTTTTACGGTCACGGCAGGCTTCATGATTTCTCCCTAAAAACAAAAACACCAACAGGGACGGCAGTTTTCCCTTCCACCGTCCCTGCTTATTTCAGCTTGTCTGGGGTGCATTTTCCGCCTCTCCTCAGTGAGTCAGGCGGACACGGCCCTTGGCACGGCGGCGGGCGAGAACCTTGCGGCCATTGCTGGTAGCCATTCTCTTACGGAAACCGTGTACCTTGGAGCGCTGGCGCTTCTTGGGCTGATAGGTACGGAACATTGCATGACACCTCCATCTTAAAAATATCGCCTCCGCACATGCTTCCATGGCGGCGCGTACTCGACAGCGGACGAAAGTCCGCCGCAGTCGATTGAAAAAATGCGCAAACGCGCAACTGATATTATACAGAAAAAAAGCAAGGTTTGTCAACAACTAAATATTGTGGGTCCGTATGTTTTTGGGAACAAGCCGTCCGTATTACTTGCTTTCTTCCTCCGTTGGTAGTATGATATATAATTACGAAGCATTTTACGGATGGAAAGGAGCCTATCATGCCGGGAGAAAACAAGTTGGGCGTTATGCCCGTTTCCAAGCTGATCTGGAATATGTCGCTGCCCATCATCGCCTCCATGCTGGTGCAGGCACTGTATAATATTGTAGACAGCGTGTTTGTCAGCAGGGTCAGCGAGGCGTCGCTGACAGCGGTGTCTCTTGCTTTCCCTGCCCAGAATTTGATGATCGCACTGGCGGCAGGTACGGCGGTGGGCGTCAATGCGCTGATGGGACGCGCTCTGGGAGCCGGGGAAAAAGAACGAGCCGACCGTGTGGCCATGAACGGTCTCTTTTTGGCCTTAGTGGGATTTGTCATCTGCTGCGTGCTGGGTCTTACCTGCGCCGGTGCGTTCCTCCGTTCACAGACCAAGGTGGAGGAGATCGTGGTGATGGGCGAACAATATCTGCACATCGTCATGGGCTGCTCCTTCGCGCTGTTCGGACAGATCATGCTGGAGCGGCTGCTGCAGGGTACGGGACGGTCTTTGCTGAGTATGTATACGCAGGGACTGGGCGCCATCGTCAACATCATTCTCGATCCCGTGTTCATCTTTGTATTCAAGATGGGCGTGGCAGGCGCCGCCATCGCAACGGTCATCGGTCAGGTCTGCGGTATGCTGCTGGCGGCGTACTTCAATGTGAAGAAAAACAGGGACATTACTCTGCGGCTGAAGGGCTTCCGGCCTGACTGGCGTCTGGTGGGCAGCATCTATGCCATTGGTCTTCCCAGCGTTATCATGATGGCCATTGGCTCATTGATGACCTTCCTGATGAACAAGATCCTCATCGTTTATCACGCCGCCCATGAAACGGCTGCCACAGCCTTCGGCATTTACTTCAAGCTGAATTCCTTTATCTTTATGCCGGTGTTCGGTCTGAATAACGGCGTGGTCCCGATCATTGCGTATAATTACGGCGCGCAAAAGCGCAGCCGTATGGTGGAGGCCATCAAGCGCAGCGCTATATACGCCTCGGTGATCATGCTGCTGGGTATGGCGCTGTTTCTGGCGATCCCCGGCACGCTGCTGAAGATCTTCGACGCTTCGGATACCATGCTGTCGGTAGGCATTCCCGCGCTGCGGATCATCTCCCTCAGCTTTTGGATTGCCGGCGCCTGCATCGCGCTGGGCGGCTCTTTTCAGGCCTTGGGAAAATCCATGTACGCTATGGTAATATCTATTATCCGGCAGCTGGTATTTCTGATCCCCATTGCCTATGTGCTGGCCCGCTACGGACAGTCCACTGGCAACAGTGATCTGGTGTGGTGGTGCTACCCGCTGGCGGAGGTCGCTTCACTGTTTGTGACAGTGGCCTTTTTCCGGCGTCTGTACCGGACGCTGATCGCCAAGATCCCGGAAAACGGTACGGATGACGGCGGACAGGAAAGCCTGCTGGGATGAATAAAAGACTATATGGATACCGACCCTCTGCGCTGCAGCGCGGAGGGTTTTTTTATACTTATTCTATATATAAGTATTCCTTTACTTTTCCGCAATTTTGTGGTATCATTATAGAAGAGAAATATGTCCACAGATAAGGGAAAGGGAGAAGCGGAATGAATTCACTGTCCGATGTATGGAAAACCGTACTTGACCGGCTGAAAAAGCAGCTGTCCGACACCACGATCAATACATGGTTTGATGAAGTATCTGTGGTGACCATGGAGGATTCGGCACTGGTGCTGCACTGCGGCAATGTGTTCAAAAAAAATACCATCGAGAAACGCTTTACTACACAGATCAAGGAGGCGCTGCGGGATATTTTTTCCTGTGATCTGGAGATCAAGCTGCTGGACGACGAGCAGCTGTCCGCCTATCACGGTGTGCGCCCCGATCACCCGGATACACTGTCGGAGAGTGAGGCCTTTACCTTTGAGACGTATGTAGTAGGTCCGCAAAACAAGATGGCTTATGCCGCCGCCCGCAGCGTGGCGGAAAAACCGGCAGGCGCCTTCAATCCTCTTTTCATCTATGGAGACAGCGGTCTGGGCAAGACCCACCTGCTGCACGCCATTGCCCGGCAGACGAAGCGGCTGCGGCCGGAGAGCCACATCGTACTGGTGAAGGGCGTGGAATTCACCAATGACCTGATCGAAGCCATCCGGGGCGGTACTACCTCGGAATTCCGGGAGAAATACCAAAGCGAGGATCTGCTGCTGGTGGACGATATTCAATTTATCGCCGGAAAAAAGCAGACGCAGGAGGAATTCTTTCACACCTTCAATTCCCTGTATGAGTCCGGACGGCAGATCGTGCTGACCTCCGACCGTCCGCCCAAGGAAATGACCCAGCTGGAGGACCGCCTGCGGACCCGTTTTGAGTGGGGCCTGATGGTGGACGTCGAGCCGCCTGACTACGAAACACGTCTTGCCATCATCCGCAACAAAGCCGCGCTTCTGAGCATCAATCTGCCGGATCGCATCTCCAGCATGATCGCCGAAAATGTCACGGCCAACGTGCGGCAGATCGAGGGCGTGCTGAACAAGATCCTCGCCTACAGCGACCTGATGGGCGTTATGGATGAAGAGGCCATTATGAAGGCGCTGGAGGATGTGGTCAAAAACAACAACGAATACATGCCCACGCCGGAGAACATCATCGAATATATTGCCAAGTATTTCGAACTGGAGCCGGATGCGCTGCAGGGACAGAGCCGCAGCCGCAACGTGGTCAATGCCCGTCAGATCGCCATGTATCTGATCCGCCGTCTTACCAAAATGTCCACACAGGACATCGGAAACGTGTTCGGCGGCCGCGACCATACCACAGTGCTTTACAGTCTGGATAAGGTGGAGGGACAAATGCGCTCCGATCCCGCCTTTGCCGAGACGGTGAAGGAGATCACCACCAACATCAACGCAAAGCAATAACCGTTCCACATTTTTTGTGGATTCCTTGTGGAAACAGTGTGAAAAAGAAGAAGCACGGAAAAACCTGTGGAAAGAAGCTGTCGTTTTTTACCTGGCTCCGTGGAAAAAAAAGGACGGAAAACAGCGGGTTTGAGGGAGTTTTCCACTTTTCTTTCTTCTACGGCTAATATGACTATAAAAAGATATTATTATGTTGTGTTTTCATAAAATATGCTTCTTTTTCAGGAAGCACACAACAGGAAAGGATCGCATATGCTGAGATTCACCTGCGAAAAAGCGCTGCTGCAAGCAGCGGCAGCCACCGCAAGCCGCGCCGTTTCGGCAAAAAGCTCTATTCCGGCGCTGGAGGGCCTGCTGCTGGAGGCAAACGACATACTGAAGCTGTCCGGCTATAATACACAGACCGGGATCCGCACCACTGTGGAGGCCGATGTGCAGGAGGCGGGACGCATCGTGCTGAACGCCCGGCTGTTCGGCGATATTATCCGCCGTATGCCAGACGATATGATCGTTTTCTCTGCCGATGAGAAGCTGATGGTCCATCTCAGCTGCGGCGACGCCAGCTTTGATATTTTGGGACTGTCCGCCGATGACTATCCCGAGCTGCCGGAGGTAGACGACCAGTACGCCGTATCGCTGCAGCAGCGGATGCTGAAGGCCATGATCGCCCAGACGGCCTTTGCCGTCTCCACCAACGAGAGCCGTCCCATTCATACCGGTTCCCTGTTTGAGATCGACGACGATGGGCTTACCATGGTGGCGGTGGACGGCTTCCGTCTGGCGCTGCGGCGGGAGCCGCTGGAAAAGCTGGAGGGCGGAACCTTCCGGTTCGTGGCGCCCGGCAATGCGCTGAAGGAAGTGGAAAACATCTGTACCGATACGGAGGATATGATTCAGGTGACCTGCGGTAAGCGGCATATCCTCTTTTCCGCCGGCAATACCCAGCTGATCTGCCGCAGGCTTGAGGGAGATTTTCTGGATTACCGCAATGCCATTCCCAAGAACAATCCCTTGTTGGTGGAGGTGGAAAGCAGCGCGCTGCTGCGGAGTCTTGACCGCGTGTCCGTGGTGATCAGCGAGAAGCTGAAGAGCCCTGTGCGCTGCGTATTTGACGCGGATCGCGTCTATCTCAGCGCCCGCACCGGAAACGGAGAGGCCAAGGACATCTGCCCCACAAAGGGAGACGGAAAGGGTCTTGAGATTGGCTTCAACAACCGCTATTTGATGGAGGCGCTGCGCTATGCCCCCGCTGAGGAGGTGCGCTTTGCCCTGAACACCAATATTTCACCCTGTGTGATCACGCCTACCGACGGCAGCGACAGCTTCCTGTATATGGTGCTGCCGGTGAGACTGAAAACACAGTAAGTAGAGGAAAAGCTATGGAAACGATCACCATTACGACGGAATTTATCAAGCTGCAGGATCTTTTGAAGCTGTCCGGTCTGGTTTATACCGGCGGCGAGGCAAAGATCCTGATCCAGGAAGGCGCCGTTACCGTCAACGGCGAGGTCTGTGTCCAGCGGGGAAAGAAGCTGCGTCCCGGCGACACGGTGGGCTTCGGCGGCAAAACGCTGGCCGTACAGTATGCGGATCAATGAGCTGCATGTGTCGGGCTTTCGGAACTATCAATACCAGAGTCTGACCTTTGATCCCGCCTGCAACGTGATCTACGGGGAAAACGCCCAGGGCAAGACGAATCTTCTGGAGGCCATCGTTTACCTTTCCTGCGGAAAGTCGCCCCGCACCCACACTGACCGTGAGCTGATCGGTTTTGACGCCGCCGGCGCGGTATTGGAGGGTCATGTGCTGTCCCGGGAGAGAGAATTTCTGACCCGTATCGAGTTGAACCGCGGCAAGAAACGGAAAATGACGGTCAACGGTGTGGCGGCGAAAAACGCCGTGGCTCTCAGTGATGTGCTGCACACGGTGTTCTTCGCGCCGGAGGATCTGTTTCTGATCCGTGACGGCGCCGCCGCAAGGCGGCGGTTTATGGATCTCTCCCTGTGTCAGCTTCGTCCCCGCTATGCAGAGGCGCTGGCGGAGTATGGCAGATTGTACGACCACAAGACCCGGATCCTGCGGGACAGCGAGGACTATCCCGCTCTGCTGGATACCCTGCCGGAGTTCAATCACAGGATGATCCAGGTGGGCGCGGTGCTGATCCGTTACCGCGCTGCTTTCTGCGAAAAGCTGCGGCAATACGCCGCGCAGGCGCACAGCGAGTGCAGCGGCGGACGGGAGGAGCTGTCCTTGGTTTATCAGACGGTGAAAACCGTGACCGATCCGTTGGCGGATACTGCCGCCGTGGCGGCGCAGCTGGCAGAGCATCAGCGGAGCCATTATGCCGCGGAGCTGGCATCAAGACTGTGTCTCAGTGGACCGCATAAGGATGATATTCTTGTTTCCGTGAATGGCCGCGCCGCGCGGCAGTTCTGCTCGCAGGGGCAGGTGCGTACCGCTGCGCTGGCGCTGAAGCTGGCGGAGCGGGAGATCCATAAGGACACCTTTGGGGAGTACCCGGTTATGCTGTTGGATGATGTTCTCAGCGAGCTGGATCCCCTGCGGCAGGAGTATGTGCTCAACCGCATTGCCGGCGGACAGGTATTTATCACCTGCTGTGAAAACGACCGGCTGGATACCCTGCTGACCGGAAAGGTGTTTCATGTGAAAAACGGGGAGGTGCTGTGATGCCCTATCTGCACATCGGACAAAGTGTCACCGTGGAGGATCGGCGGATCATCGGTATTTTTGATCTGGATAACACAACGTATTCCAAGCACACCCGCCGCTTTCTGGACAACGCCGAGGCGGAAGGACAGGTCATCTCCGTGTGCGAGGATATTCCACGTTCCTTCCTGCTGTGCGACCATCCCTATCACAGGCAGATCGTCTATCTTTCCCAGCTGAACACCGCCACGCTACAAAAGCGGGCGGAGAGCTGGAGAGAAGAGTTGGAATAAGCAAATCCCTTCTTAAAAGAGGAGAATACACTATGTCTGAATTTGAAAACGTCACCCATGTGGAAACGGAATACGACGCCTCGGAGATCCAGGTTTTAGAGGGGCTGGAGGCAGTACGCAAACGGCCGGGTATGTATATCGGTTCCACCAGCGCCAGCGGCCTGCATCATCTGGTATATGAGATCGTGGACAACGCCATTGACGAGGCGCTGGCAGGCTATTGCACCGACATCACGGTGACCATCAACGAGGGCAATACCATTACCGTTACCGACAATGGCCGTGGTATTCCCGTGGACATACAGAAGCAGACCGGCCGTCCCGCGCTGGAGGTGGTATTTACCGTACTGCATGCCGGCGGAAAATTCGGCGGCGGCGGCTATAAGGTGTCCGGCGGCCTGCACGGCGTGGGCGCCTCCGTGGTCAACGCCCTCAGCGAATGGCTGGAGGTACAGGTACACAAGGACGGCCACATCTACGAGATGAAATTCTCCCGCGGCCATATCACCTCTGAGATGAAGAGGATCGGCGAGACCGACCATACCGGAACTACCGTTACCTTCAAGCCCGACGGCGAGATGTTCGACACGCTGGAGTATGACTACGAGACGCTGCACACCCGTATGCGGGAGCAGGCGTTTTTGAACGCGGGACTGCGTATCACCATTACCGATGCCCGTCCGGGACAGGAGCAGTCCGAGACCATGCGCTACGAGGGCGGTATCCGGGAGTTTGTGACGTATATCAACCGCAACAAAACACCCATTCACGAGGAGGTCATTTACCTCTCCGGCGCCAAGGGTGACGCCACCGCCGAGATCGCCATGCAGTATCACGACGGATATAATGAAACGCTGGTGTCCTTTGCCAACGACATCCATACCCCGGAGGGCGGTATGCATGAGACCGGCTTCAAGGCGGCGCTGACAAGGGTATTGAATGCCTACGGCATGAAGTACGGCATGATCAAAGAGGGAGACAAGGTCTCCGGCGAGGACGTGCGGGAAGGGATCACCGCCGTCATTTCCGTAAAGCTGACAGAGGCGCAGTTTGAGGGGCAGACCAAGGCCAAGCTGGGCAACGCCTATATCCGCACGCTGGTGGACGGCATTGTCTCCGACCAGCTCTCCGCCTATTTGGAGGAGCATCCGGCGGTGGGCCGCACCATTCTGGACAAGGCCATGACTGCCAACCGCGCCCGGGAGGCGGCAAGAAAAGCGCGGGAGTCCATTCGCCGCAAGACGGTGCTGGGCGGCGCGGCCATGCCGGATAAGCTGCGGGACTGCAACGAGAACAATCCGGAGCTGACAGAGCTTTATATCGTCGAGGGCGACTCCGCAGGAGGCAGCGCCACGGCGGGGCGGGACAGCCGCTTTCAGGCGATCCTGCCGCTGTGGGGCAAGATGCTGAACGTGGAGAAGGCCCGCGTGGACAAGGTCTACGGCAACGACAAGCTGCAACCGGTGATCATCGCGCTGGGCGCCGGCATCGGCGAGGAATTCGATGAGAACAAGCTGCGGTATCACAAGATCATCATTATGGCCGATGCCGATGTGGACGGCGCCCATATCCGCACGCTGCTGCTGACATTCTTTTTCCGGTATATGCGTCCCCTTATTGAAGAGGGCTATGTCTATTCCGCTGTGCCGCCCCTCTATAAGCTGAGCCGGGGCAAGGCCACCCGCGTGGCTTATTCCGATGAGGAGCGTGACCGCATTTCTGCCGAGATGCGGGGCGGGAATCCCAATGTGGTCATCAACATCAGCCGGTTCAAGGGTCTGGGTGAGATGGACGCCCACGAGCTGTGGGAGACCACCATGGATCCGACTACCCGCACCCTGCGCCGCATCACGCTGGACGACGCGGTGAAGGCCGACGCCACCTTTACGGTTCTTATGGGAGAAAAGGTGGAGCCCCGCAAGGAGTTTATCGAGCGTAAGGCGCAGTATGCCGTGAATCTGGATTATTAAAGGAGGGCTGAAACAGATGAGTAAAAAGCCCCAATACGATCCTGAGGAGATCCGCTTCCCGAACCAGCATATTGTGGAATCCCCGCTGGTGCCGGAAATGGAGAAGTCCTATATCGAATATGCCATGTCCGTTATCGTGGGCCGCGCCCTGCCGGATGTGCGTGATGGTCTCAAGCCCGTACACAGGCGTATTCTGTACGCCATGTACGAGGATAATCTTACCAGTGATAAGCCCTTTAAGAAGTCCGCCACCTGCGTGGGTGACGTGCTGGGACGCTATCATCCCCATGGTGACGCCTCTGTGTACGACGCACTGGTGCGTTTGGCGCAGAATTTCTCCATGCGCTATATGCTGGTGGACGGTCACGGCAACTTCGGTTCCGTGGATGGCGATCCCCCCGCTGCCTACCGTTATACGGAAGCGCGCCTTTCCAAAATCTCCAATGAAATGCTGCGGGACATTGAAAAGGACACCGTAGACTGGGATCCCAACTTTGACGAAAGCCGGAAGGAGCCCCGCGTACTGCCCTGCCGGTTCCCCAACCTGCTGGTAAACGGCTCCAGCGGTATCGCCGTGGGTATGGCCACCAATATCCCGCCCCACAACCTGCGGGAGGTGATCGGTGCGTGCATCTGCGTGCTGGA
>CAKTKM010000029.1 GCA_934569425.1 uncultured Oscillospiraceae bacterium | reverse complement strand
CTCGTCCACCATGGCGCCGCCCAGCACATAGCCCAGAGACGAGAAACCAACGTTGACGCCGGTGAGGAACAGAACCAGTCCCACATAGGTATAGCCCACGCCGATGAAGATCCGCAGCAGCGGCAGCTTCCGCAGGCGCAGGGAGAAGATCTGAAACAGCAGGAAGAACACGCAGATGGGCAGCAGGGCGACCGCCACCTCACCCATCATGGCGGGCAGCTCTTCAAGATAGCTGAAGCCTACGGAGACGGTGGTCTCGAAGCCGGATACCGCAGTCTCCGCGGCGGAGGCGGTGTTCTCCGGATACAGAAAGCCCAGCAGCAGTACCGCCAGAATGGGGCCGATGGAGCACAGCGCCACAAGGCCGAAGCTGTCGGTCTTGGCGTTTTCGTCGCTTCGGATGGAGGCCACGCCGACGCCCAGCGCCATAATGAAGGGTACCGTCATGGGGCCGGTGGTGACGCCGCCGGAGTCAAAGGCTACGGACAGGAAGCCGGGATCGGACAGAGCCGCCAGCAGGAACACCAGTCCGTAGAAGATCAGCAGCAGCAGCCGCAGGGAGATGCCCAGCAGGATGCGCAGCATACAGATGGTCAGGAAAATACCCACGCCCACGGAGACGGTCAGGATCAGGGCGGTCTTGTCGATGCCCGGTACATTCTGCGCCAGCACCTGCAGATCCGGCTCGGCAATGGTGATCACCAGTCCCAGCACGAAGGCCAGCACAAGGATCAGCCACAGGCGGCGGGATTTGGTCATTTTCGCGCCCACCAGATTGCCCATCTGGGTCATGGACAGCTCCGCGCCAAGGGTAAACAGACCCATGCCCACGATCAGCATGGCCGCGCCCACCAGAAAGGCCAGCATCAGGCCGCTGCCGATGGGGATGAAGAAAAAGCACAGCACTGCCACGATCAGTGTGATGGGGACGACGGAATCCACCGCTTCTTTCAGTTTGCTGTTGATGACGTTACGACTGGTCAAGCTATCGCTCCTTTGCTTCTGTTTGGTTGTGGCGCGCCGGAGACCGGTGCGCCACAGCGTATTTTGATTTCAGTATACACGAAAAGGGCGCCGCAGGCAAGTTAAAAGCCTGACAAACGGCGCTTTTCGGCAAAATTTACAATTTGGAAAAAGAATCGTGCGTCTGCCTTAGAAAAAGAACCGCACGCACCACGCCGCCGCCAGAAAGCCCACAAGATCCGCCGTCAGGGCGGCGGGAATGGTATAGCGGATCTTTTTGATGCCTGCCGCGCCGAAATAGACGGCGATGGTATAAAAGGTGGTCTCGGTGCAGCCCAGCATGACCGCCGCCGTGCGGCCGATAGCGCTGTCGGGGCCATAGGCGGCCATCAGCTCGCTGCCGGCCGCCAGAGCGCCGCTGCCGCTTATGGGGCGGATCAGCAGCAGCGGCGCAGTTTCCGGCGGAATGCCCAGCGCTGTCAGAACCGGCGCCAGCAGAGAGGTGAGCAGATCCAGCGCGCCGGAGGCGCGGAACATGTAGACCGCCGTCAACAGCGCGATGAGATTGGGGCAGATGCGCAGCACCACCCGCAGCCCCTCCGCCGCGCCGTCGGTCAGGGCGGCGTAGACGTCCACCCGCCGCCGCAGGGCGCAGGCGGTCACTGCCGCCAGCAGCAGCGGGATCACCGCCGCCGTGGCGTCCATCAGCTTCGCCATAGCGCCTGAAGTCCCCGCGCCGCCAGAAGTCCCGCCGACACCGACAGTAGGGAGGAAAGCCACACAGAGGGCAGGATGTCAAAGGGCGCGGTGCAGCCGAGGGCGCTTCGCACAGCGGCCACGGTGGTGGGCAGCAGCTGGATGGAGGCGGTGTTCAGCACCACAAGTCGGCACAGCTCGTCGTCGGCAACGCCGCCGCATCCCCGTGCCATCCGCGTGGCGGCACGAATGCCCAGCGGTGTGGCGGCATTGCCCAGCCCCAGCAGGTTTGCCGACACGTTGGCGCTGACAGCGGCCATGGTGGCGCTGTCACGGCTGGCACGGGGCAGGATGCGCCGCAGCACCGGACGCAGCAGCTTTGCCAGCCTGTCGCTGATGCCGCAGCGGTCCATCAGGGTCATGACGCCGCTCCACAGGCAGATGGCGCCTGCCATGGACAGACACAGCTCCACCGCCGCGCCCGCCCCCTCCATGGCGGCGGCGGAAACCTCTGCCAGCCGCCCGGCGGCGCCGCCAAAAACCAGCGACAGCACGAAAAAAGCCCCCAAAAAGTAAGACATGGCCACAAAACTCACCTCTGTCCAACTATATGCACAGAGGACACTCCCGTATTTGTCTCTTTATTGGGAAAAATGTCAATATACAGTTGACAAAATGGAAAAAATATGTCATGATAAATGAGCGGAGGAATTCCTATCCGCCGTAAGAGCAGAGGAGAGGTTTCTATGAAGTCAACCGGTATCGTGCGCAAGGTGGACGAACTGGGACGGATCGTGTTGCCCATCGAGCTGCGCCGCACGCTGGACATCGCTGAGCGGGATGCTTTGGAGATCTATGTGGATGGTTCCAACATTGTCTTGAAGAAGTATCGGCTGAGCTGTGTTTTCTGTGACAGCAGCAAGGATCTGGTGGCGTACAAGGACAAGAATGTCTGTCCCAAGTGTCTGAAAGAACTGAAAGGTGTCTTGTAAGCACGAAAACGTTCCCGCTAAAAGCGGGAACGTTTTTTCAGTCCGGAGAAATTTACAGGCCGTGCCGCCCGGGGGGCGGCGTTTTTATTGCTTCAAGGCTGCGTCGTAGAGGGCGTTGCGGCTCAGACCGGTGTCGTCGGCCACGGAGCGGACGGCGTCCTTCAGCCGTTGCCCTGCCTCCCGGCGGCGCAGTACCAGCGCCACACCCTCTTCCAGCGTCATGCCGGCTTCGGCGGACTTCCGTCCTGCCACGACCAGTACATATTCGCCTCGCGGCTCGTTGTCCGTGTAGTGGGTCACAGCCTCCGCCAGCGTGACACGCAGGGTCTCCTCGTGAAGCTTGGTCAGCTCGCGGCACAGGGCAACGGGGCGTTCCCCGCCGAAGGCCTCCGCCATATCGGCAAGGGTGGCACGGAGACGGTGGGGCGCCTCGTGGAACACCATGGTGCGCGGTTCGCCGCTGAGGGCATGAAGCTGGTCGCGGCGTTCTTTTTTGCCGGAGGGAAGAAAGCCCTCAAAGGTAAAGCGTCCCGTAGGCAGGCCGGATACCGCCAGCGCGTACACGGCGGCGCAGCAGCCGGGGATGGCAAGCACCTGTACGCCGTTTTCGGCGCACAGCCGCACCAGATCCTCGCCGGGGTCGCTGATGGCGGGCATACCGGCGTCTGTGACCAGCGCGCAGCTCTCGCCGGAGAGCAGGCGCTCCAGAACAGCCTGTCCGGCGGCGGCGCGGTTGTGTTCGTGATAGCTGACCATGGGTTTTTTGATGCCGAAATGGTTCAAGAGCTTGAGGGACACCCGGGTATCCTCGGCGGCGATGAAATCAACCTGACGGAGGGTCTCCACGGCGCGGGGGGAGAAGTCTCCCAGGTTGCCGATGGGGGTGGCCACCAGATATAGCGTTCCGTTCATCAGGATCACTCCTTGTCTCGAAAGTAGGCGCGGCGGACGTCGGGGGATTCGCTGCCGTCGGCGAGCCGCAGCAGCAGCGGCGGCTCCACGGAGAGGTGCGGCTTGCCGCCGCGGCGGCACTCCAGCAGCACCAGCGAGGGGGCGCTCTGCGCCGTGTGCTGTACCATACGCAGGCGCTTGGGCGCAAGGCCGTACTCCACGGCGGCGGTCATCAGGGCGGGCAGCTGCTCCGGCCGGTAGACAAGGCAGAAGCGTCCGCCCCATTGCAGCAGCCGTGCCGCCGCCGCGAAAACGTCCGGCAGCGCGGCGGTCAGCTGGGCGCGGGCTTCGCCCCGCGTACCTGCCGCTACCGCGCCGGTGTGGGGCGGAAAGTAGGGGGGATTGGATACTGCCAGCTGAAACGCGCCGTTGGGCAGGGCGTCACGCTGCCGCAGGTCGGCGCACAGCGCCGTCATGGGCAGGGCGTTTTCCACGGCGTTGCGCCGGAGCATATCGCAGGCGTGGGCATCCCGCTCGATGCCGGTAACGGTCACGGTTGGCTCGTGTCCCAGCAGCAGCAGCCCCAGAAGACCGGCGCCCGCCCCCAGATCGCAGACCCGCTGCCCCCTGCGGGGTGCGGCAAAGCCGCCCAGCAGGAAGGAGTCCGTGGAGGGCGGGAAGCAGTGTTCATCGTAGCGGTAGCGGGGGCCGCCCGGCCAAAGCTGTTCGGTGCGTTCCACGGTAAGCCCTCCTTTGCCGTATTCTGGGGAACAGTATAGCATACAAGCGGGCGGCACACAATAAAAAAGTGGCCGGATACATCCGGCCACTTTTCATGTACGCATTGTTTACTCAGCGGGATTGATAGCGCCGTTGGGGCAGGTATCCGCGCAGGAACCGCAATCCAGGCAAGCGCCGGCATCGATCACATACTGAGAATCGCCCTGAGAGATAGCGCCCACGGGGCAAGCGTCTGCACAAGCACCACAGCTAACGCAAGCGGAACCGATCTGATAAGCCATTTTGAGTACCTCCATTAAGATTTGTCAAGGCTATTGTATCATGAAAATAAAAAAATGCAAGACCTTTCTGAAAGGAAAAGCTGTGAAAATTGTGGAAGGCGGTGAAATTGACACCATGTAGGCGGTGTGGTACAATCGAAAGCAGAAACAGACAGGGAGGATGTCCGATGGAATATACCTATGATTTTTTTGAGAAAAGCGCCCGCTATGTCCGGGAAAAGCTGAATTTTCAGCCGGAGATCGGCATGATATTAGGCTCGTCTCTGGGTCCCTTTGCGGCACAGGTGGAGGATCCGGTGGTGATCCCCTATGAGGAGATCCCCAACTTTTTGCGCTCCACCGTGGCCACCCACGCAGGCAAGCTGATCTGCGGCACCGTCAACGGCCGTAAGGTGGTGTGCATGTCGGGGCGGTTCCATTCCTACGAGGGATATGACTTTCCGCAGCTGACGGCGCCCATCCGGCTGTTCAAGCTGCTGGGCTGTCAGGCGGTGATCCTGACCAACGCCGCCGGCGGCGTTAATCTGGACTATAAGCCCGGCGACATCATGATCATCAACGATCAGATCATGCTGTCGGGCTGCTCGCCCATGCGGGGACCCAATATTCCGGAGTTCGGACCCCGCTTCTTTGACGTGCAGAAGATGTATAGTCCCCGCCTGCGGGCCATCGCCCGGGAATGCGCCCCGGACAGCGGCCTGACCTTCCATGAGGGCTGCTATTTCTTCATGCAGGGTCCCCAGTTCGAGACGGCGGCGGAGATCCGCGCCATCCGCACGCTGGGCGGCGACGCGGTGGGCATGTCCACCGTCACCGAAGCACTGACGGCGGCGCACTGCGGTCTGCCCTGCCTGGGCTTTTCCGTCATTACCAATATGGCGGCGGGCATTCTGGATCAGCCCCTTACCGACGAAGAGGTCAACGAGGTGGGGCATCTGGTGGCGGATAACTTCAGCGCGTACCTGAAAAAGGTACTGGAGAGGATCTGAGCCCATGAGACAACTGCTGAAAAACGCATGGGTCTACACGCCCCATGGCGTGCTGCGAAACGGCTTTGTGGCCATCGAGGACGGCAGCATCACCGCTGTATGTGAAGAACGTCCGGAGGGAGGCTTTGACCGGGAGAAGGACATGAGCGGCAAGCTGCTGCTGCCGGGGCTGGTGAACGCCCATACCCACGCGGCCATGACACTGCTGCGGGGCGTTGGGACGGATTTCCCCCTGCAAAAATGGCTGTTTGACAACGTGTTTCCGGTGGAGGGACGCATGACGGCGGAGGACATCCGCGCCGGAACGGCGCTGGCGCTGCTGGAGATGCTCTCCTGCGGCACCACCAGCTTTTCCGACATGTACTTTTTCACATGGGAGACGGCGGAACTGGCGGCGCGCTGCGGCATCAAGGCAAACCTCTGCTATCCGGTGCGGGCCTTCGATCCGGAGGAAACCTATGAGAAAAACGAGAGCGCCAGAAAGCTGGAGGAATGCTACCGCTGCTGGAACGGTGCCGCCGGGGGGCGCGTCGTGGTGGAGGGCTGTCTTCATGCCGAGTACACCTGTAATGCCAACGTGGCGGCGGGGATGGCGGCATGGTGCCGGGAAAACGGAGCGAGGATGCACATTCACCTCAGCGAGACGAAAAGCGAGCATAAGGGCTGCATAGAGAAATACGGCAAGACGCCGGCACAATGGATGAACGATCTGGGGGTGTTCGAGGTACCCTGCGCCGCTGCCCATTGCGTGTGGGTGACGGCGGAAGACCGGGCGCTGCTGCGGCGAAAGGGCGTCAGCGTGATCCACAATCCTACCAGTAATATGAAGCTGGGCAGCGGCTTTGCCCCCGTGCCGCAGCTGCTGGAGGAGGGCGTCAACGTGGCGCTGGGAACAGACGGCGCCGCCAGCAACAACAACCTCAATATGCTGGAGGAGCTGCATCTGGCGGCGGTGATCCACAACGGACACTGTCAGGACGCAGCGCTTCTCAGCGCGCCGCAGGTGCTGACGATGGCAACTGCCAACGGCGCAAAGCTACAGGGGCGCGGCGATACCGGCACTCTTGAGGCCGGGAAGCGGGCGGACATTATCGCCATTGACCTGAGTGCGCCGCACCTGTTTCCCCATCTGGACACGGCGGGGCTGGTGGTTTACAGCGCGCAGGCCTCGGACGTGTGCATGACCATGGTGGACGGACAGGTGCTGTATGAAAACGGAGAATATCTGACGCTGGACAAAGAGCGGGTGCTGTATGAAGCCCGCGCCGCCGTCAAGCGGCTGTACGGCGTGTAAAAAGGAGAGAAAAGCATGGAGCGAGCGGACAAAGGCCTTGCCTTTATGATGCGATATGAAAACGTGGCGTGGTATGACAGCGGCGAGGTTCGTATTCTGGATCGGCGGGTGTATCCCCGCAAGGTGTCCTTTGTCACCTGCCGCACCCACGGCGAGGTGGCGCAGGCGCTGACGGACATGGTCACCCAGTCCACCGGTCCCTTTACCGCCGCCGCCATGGGCATGGCGCTGGCGGCCTATGAATGCCGGGACATGACGGCGGAAAAGCAGGTGGCCTACCTGGAACAGGCGATGGACACCATCTCTCACGCCCGTCCCACCACCGTGGGGCGGATGCAGCTGATCTGCGGCGGCTGTCTGGAGGCGGCCAGAGAGGCCATTGCCAGGGGAGTGCCGGATGTGGCGCTGGCTATTCGGGACTATACCGTGGCCACCAATAACCGCCGCTATGGGCGTGTGGGGCAAATGGCCAAATTTCTGGTGGACAGGATCCCCGACAACGGTACCGTGATGACCCAGTGCTTTGGCGAGACCATTGTGGCCATGATGCTGCGGGAGTGCCGGCAGCGGGGCAAGAACATCCGGCTGTTCTGCCCGGAGACCCGCCCCTATTTTCAGGGGGCGCGGCTGACGGCCACCGTTTGTCACGACATGGGCTTTGATGTGACGGTCATTACCGATAATATGCCCGCCTATGTGATGCAGAAGGAGCATGTGGACGTGTTCACCTGCGCGGCGGACGCCATCTGCTGCGACGGCTATATCGCCAATAAGGTGGGAACCTTCCAGATCTCCATTGCGGCCAATTATCTGGGGGTGCCGGTATATGTCAGCGGGATCCCCGACAAGGGGCATCCCACCGTGGACACCGTCCATATCGAAATGCGCGACCCCCGGGATACGCTGGAGGCCATGGGGGTGAAGACCGCCGCCGATGGGGTCAAGGGCTATTATCCCGCTTTTGACATCACGCCGCCGCAGCTGATCACGGGGGTGGTAACAGATCTGGGCATCTACTCCCCCTATGCGCTGCGGGAATATCTGAAGGTCAGTGAGCTGGGACCCTACGAAATGGTAATTTAAGGAAACAAAATGATCATTCTAAAATAAGCGGGGGCGTAAAAATGGAGTATTCCCGGAAAGAACTGCGGCAGGAAATGGTGGACGTGTGTCTGGAATCTCTGCGGGAGGGGCTGTTTACCGGCACCAGCGGAAATCTCAGCGTGGCGCTGGGGGACGGTACCATGCTGATCACGCCTACCTCGGTGCGCTATACGGTCATGCGGCCTGTGGATATTGTCCGGTGCGATCTGGAGGGAAATGTTGTGGAGGGGGAACTGTGCCCCTCAAGCGAGTGGCGGATGCATGCCGCCGTGTACCGGGCGTATCCGGCGCATCAGGCCATTTTCCATACACATTCCCCCTATGCCACGGCCTTTGCCGTGGTGCATAAGCCGATCCCTCCGGTGCTGATCGAGACCGCTCTCTTTCTGGGTGGCGCGGTGGAGTGCGCCGCGTATGCCACTCCCGGTACCGATGCGGTGGGGGAGAACGCGATACCCTGCCTGCGGGATGGCCGCGGCGGCTGCCTGTTGGGTAATCATGGTGTGCTGGCGGTGGGAAAAGACCTGAACGAGGCGCGCCTCCGCGCTCAGTACATTGAAGACAGCGCCCGTATTTACCACTATGCTTTGCAGGTGGGTGAACCGGTGGAGCTCAGACGCCTTTGATCCGTGTTGTAAAAAGAGAAAGGCTCTCCTTACAGCAAGGGGAGCCTTTGAACTGCCAAATTCAGAAAAGGGTTCCGCGCCGAACGGCACGGAATCCTTTTCTAAATAAACGTTTAGTAACCTATGCCAGCCCTGCCCAGGTAGCCAAAATACCCACGACTTCGCGGCAGGCGTAGCCGGCCCCTAAAAACCACGGACTGAAGCAGCCGGCGGACTGTGCCGTCAAACCCGCCTCGCGGGCAAATAATTGGCCGCGATATTGGTGAAAATTGTCACTCGCAATAACTATATGATCGCTTAGTTTATGTTCTTCGATGATTTCGGCGGCAAACAGCAGGTTTTCCCGGGTGTCGAAGGACCTTTCCTCGGCATAAACGCGCTCGGGCGCGATGCCCATGGCGATCAGCTCCTGCCGGGCGCAGCCGCCCTCCGTCAGGGTCTCGCTGCTGCTGTCCAGCCCGCCGGTGGTGATGCACACCGCGCCGGGGTGGGCGGTCAGGTAATCATAGGCCGCGTTGATCCGTCCTCGCAGCATCATGCTGGGGCGGCCGTGATAGACCTGACAGCCCAGTAGCACCACGGTTTCCGGCGCATTGTCTCCTGTGGGGCGATCCGCTGCCGCCGCGGCCATAACGGTCAGTACCGTCAGCGCTGCCGCCAGCACCAGTCCCACGCCGGAGAGCAGCAAAGCCTTCAGCCACCGGGGAAAACGCCGGAAAAAGCCGGGAAAGAAGCAATAGGCCGCCGCCAGCAGCAGCAGCGCCGCCGGCCAGAACATGCCGATATGACATACACCGATGCTCAGGGGAAGCAGAAAGTAGACCGCTCCCAACAGGGAGAGGGTGCCGAGGATAGGTAACAGCATAGATCAATTCTCCGCGATGTGATGGGCGATGCGCTGCATGATCATATCCAGCGCCACCAGATTATGCCCGCCCTCCAATACGATAATGTCCGCGTACTTGCGGGTAGGCTCCACGAACTGCTCGTGCATGGGCTTGACGGTGGTCAGATACTGGGTCACCACCGATTCCAGCGAACGGCCCCGTTCCTCCACATCCCGCAGGGCGCGGCGCAGGATGCGGACGTCCGCGTCGGTCTCCACAAAGATCTTGATGTCCAGCAGATCCCGCAGCGCCTTGTTCTGGAAAATCAGGATCCCCTCCACGATGACCACCTTGGTGGGTTTGATCTCCACGGTCTCATCGGTGCGGTTGTGGATGGCGTAGTCGTACACGGGGCAGTGGATGGTCTCGCCCCGCTTCAGTGCCTTCAGATCCTCGATCATCAACGCCGTGTCAAAGGCGTCGGGATGGTCGTAGTTCTGGCGGCACCGCTCCTCAAAGGAGCAGTCCTGCCGTTTGTAGTAGTTGTCGTGATGCACCACGCTGATGTCGCTGCCAAAGCGCTGCGCCAGATGCTCGGTCAGTGTGGTTTTGCCGCTGCCGGTGCCGCCGGCAATGCCGATGAAAATGGTATTCATGGGGAAGCCTCCCTTGTATTATTCCCTTTTATTATAGAAACTCAACGGCGGAAAAGCAAGAAAAGATGTAAAAAAATGATGAATTTCCATGTTTTTCAGTTGACGGCACTGTTGCTTTTGGGGTATGATAGCAAAGTATTATCAAGAGTATGTCCTTTGGAGGGAAGAAACAGCATGAGTCTCATTAAGTGTAATAAGTGCGGAGAAGTGTTCTCCGACAGCTATAAAACCTGTCCTTTCTGCGCGGAAGATGAAGAATACTACAACGGTAAAGTGAAAAAGCGGGGCCACCGCCAGCTGGAGAAAAAGAAGAAGGCACCCAGTATCGTGGGACCTGTTCTGGTGCTGGCGGTACTGCTGCTGGCAGGCGTGCTGGTGTGGGCCTTTGCCGGCGACACGGTGCGGGGCTGGTTCGGCGGTGAAAAGCCCTCGGACAACGACCCGGGTACCTCTCAGGAGCTTCCGGCCAAGACACCGGAGGACGTGACGGACGCGCAGCCCACGGTGAAGCCGCTGGCGCTGGATCATATGTCGCTGCTGATGGCGCCCGGCGAGACCCAGAAGCTGACCGTTTCCGGCGGCAGTGATGAGGTCTACCAGTGGCTTACCAGCGATTCCGCCGTGCTGAAGGTCAGCGAGGACGGCACCATCTCCGCATTGACCGAGGGCAGCGCCGTTGTGACCGTCACCTGCGGTGAGGAGAGCGTGGCCTGCGCCGTGGCGGTGCAGAAGAAGGCAGATACCTCCACCAATACTCCCGACACCAGTACCACCAACAAGCCGGATACCAGCACCAATAAACCCGATACCAGCAACAGCACCAATAATAAGCCCAACAGCGGCAATACGAATGTCAGTTCCTCTCTGAAGAACCTGAAGATCAAGACCATGTACGGCACCTATCTGGACAAGAACCCCGACGGTCAGTTTGATATGACCATCAACAAGGGCGATCCCGATTGTGAGCTGACGCTGGAGGGCGTCACCGGTACCGCCAAGTGGAAGAGCTCCGATACCAACGTGGTGAAGGTCACCGAGACCGGCACGCTGCAGCGTGTGGGGAAGGGCGAGGCCACCGTTACCATCACGCTGGGCAGCTCCACGGCGGAGATCTTGGTGCGCGTCAACTGATCCATAACCGACACCCGAAAAGCAGCGGCGCCGCCGCTGCTTTTTCTTGTTGTCCGCCTTGTCAAGCGGTGAGCTCTGTGGTATAATCAAATACTGGGGAATTATCGAAAAGAAAGGAACGGCCATGACCACGCAGGATTACCGCACCCGCAGCCCGCTGCGGATCTTCTTGAGCTATTTCAAGCCCCACCGGAAGCTGTTTGCGCTGGATCTGGGCTGCGCCATATTGATCGCGCTGGTGGATCTGGCCTTTCCGCTGGTGAGCCGTGCGGCGCTGTATCAGTGGCTGCCGGAAAAGAACTACAGGGTGTTCTTTACGGTGATGGCCGTTGTGGCGCTGGCATTCGTACTGCGGGCGATACTATATTATATTGTCACCTACTGGGGGCATACCTTCGGTATACGGGTGGAGGCGGATATTCGCCGGGATCTGTTTCAACATATGCAGATGCTGGGCTTCGATTTCTATGACCGCAACCGGACGGGGCAGCTGATGAGCCGCCTGACCACTGACCTTTTCGAGCTGACGGAGCTTGCCCATCACGGGCCGGAGGATCTGACCATCTCCCTCATTACCATCGTGGGGGCGCTGGCGGTGATGTTCCGCATCGAATGGCGCATGGCGCTGATCGTGCTGGCCATCATTCCGGTGTTTCTGGTGGTGCTGATGCTGCTGCGGGGCGGCATGAGCCGCGCCTCCGTGGCGGCCAAGCAGAAGACCGGCGCCATCAACGCCGAGATCGAATCCGGTCTGAGCGGGATCCGCACCGTAAAGGCCTTTGGCAACGAGGCCATCCAGCAGCGGCGGTTCGATTGCGCCAACGAGATATTCAAAACCGCCAAACGGGGCTTTCACAAGGAGATGGGGCGCTTCAACGCCACCATGGAGCTGTTTGTAACGCTGCTGAATGTGGCGGTCATCGCCGGAGGCGGCTGGCTGATGATGGGGGATCGGATGGATTATGTGGATCTGATCACCTTCAGCCTGTATATCACCACGTTTATCACGCCGGTCCGCAAGCTGGCCAACTTTGCGGAGTTGTTCTCCAACGGCTTTGCAGGGCTGCACCGGTTCATTGAGCTGATGGGTACCGAGCCCACCATCACCGATGCGGCGGACGCCGCGCCCATGCCCCATGTCCGCGGCGCGGTGGATGTGAAGGACGTGAGTTTTACCTATGACGGCGCCGAGGAGGTGCTGCATGACGTGACGCTGCACGCCGCGGTGGGAGAGACGGTGGCGGTGGTAGGTCCCTCCGGCGGCGGAAAATCCACCCTGTGTCAGCTGATCCCCCGTTTCTACGATGTAACGGCGGGCAGCGTTGCCATTGACGGCGTGGATGTGCGCCGGATCCGTCTGGAGGATCTGCGCCGCGCCATCGGCGTGGTGCAGCAGGACGTGTTCCTGTTTGCCGGAACGGTGCGGGAGAATATCCGCTATGGCCGTCCCGACGCCTCCGACGCCGCGGTGGAGGAAGCCGCCCGGCGGGCGGAGATCTGCGACGATATTCTGGCCATGCCGCAGGGCTTCGACACCTATGTGGGAGAGCGGGGCGTGCTGCTGTCCGGCGGACAGAAGCAGCGCATCGCCATTGCCCGCGTGTTTTTGAAGGATCCGCCCATCCTGATCCTGGACGAGGCCACCTCGGCGCTGGACAGCGTCACCGAAGCGCGGATCCAGCATGCCTTTGACCAGCTGTCCGAGGGGCGCACCACCCTGATCATTGCCCACCGGCTCAGCACCATCCGCAATGCTGACCGGATCCTGGTGGTGCAGGACGGTCGCGTTATCGAGCAGGGAAGTCACAAAGAACTGTTAGCAAAGCAGGGCGCTTACGCCCGGCTGTATCATAC
>CAKTKM010000028.1 GCA_934569425.1 uncultured Oscillospiraceae bacterium | reverse complement strand
GAGCAGCACCCTGACTTCGGATATGTAATCTTTTCCGTCTGCAATTCGCATGTCTCTTCCTCCGGGATGCTGTATCGGCGGGTCGATCGTCTTGCGGCTCGCTTTCGCTGTCAACGCTCGCCCTTCAACTTGTATGTTCCTGTCTTATTCTATCACAATGGATCCCCCCACAGCTGCAACAGCTTGGGGGGATCCTGTGGATCTCTGTGCAGTCAAACTGCCGCACGAAGCCATACCGCCCCGCGTCCACGCGCTTTATACGTTTCTCCCTGCCATGCGGTCAGCCAGCTGCCAGAGGAACTGGTGATCCGACCAATTGGCCACGGCGGATTTGGCGGCATCGGTACAGCGTGCCACCTCCTGCGCACAGCCCTCCAGCCCCAGAACATCCGCAAACGTGACCTTTCCCTCCTCCTTATCGGAGCCGATGGGCTTGCCGAACAATCCGGCATCGCCCACCACATCCAGCATGTCGTCACGGATCTGAAATGCCCGGCCGATCTGGTCAGCGTAGCACAGCGCCTGCTGGCGCATACCGGCGTTCATCTTGGCTGCCACGCAGCCCAGCTCCGCCGCGGCGGAGATCATCACGCCGGTTTTCAGCCGGTTCAATTGGGTCAGGCCAACGGCGGTGTCAACATGATAGACCGTATCCAACACCTGACCGCCCACCATACCGTCGGCACCACAGGCGTGGCTCAGCACCCGCAGCGCTTCCAAGCGGGTCTCGCTCGCCAGCAGCGGCGCATCGAGGATCAGCCGGAAGGCCTCCGGCTGGAGGGCGTCGCCGGCAAGAATGGCCAGCGTCTCGCCGTAGGCTTTGTGGCAGGTGGGCTTGCCCCGGCGCAGATCGTCGTCGTCCATACAGGGCAGATCATCGTGAATAAGGCTGTAATTATGCACCAGCTCCAACGCGCAGGCAAAGGGCAGCGCCAAATGCCAGTCGATACCGCCAAGGCGGGCGAACTCCAGCGTCAGCACAGGCCGAATACGCTTTCCGCCGCCCAAAAGGGCATAGCGCATGGCCTCATACAATCTGTCGTAAGGCACATCAGCGGTAAACAGGCCGCTCAGATACGTCTCCACAGCCTGCCGGTATTCCTCATATCTTGCTTCGTAATCCATATTATTCCTCGCTTACAAAATCACTTTCGACGGGTGCGCCATCGGTTCCTTTCATCAATCTGACCACCTGCTGCTCCGCCTTGTCCAGTTCGGCGCGGCACTGACCGATCAGCCTGGTTCCCTCCTCAAACAGCTTCAGGGAATCTGCCAGAGGAGCGTCTCCCTTCTCCAGTTTGCCCACAATCTCCTCTAACCGCATCATATTTTCCTCAAAAGTTTTTTTTGCCGCCATCGTCACTCCTCCTTACCTTCGGCCAATCGCGATTCGCCTTGCCGATCGGTGGTATGCTCCACCCTGCAGTCCAAGGCGCCCTGCCCCAGCGTAACATGTATCCTGTCGCCATTGTTCACCTGACGGCTTGTCCGCAGCACGGTGCCGTCCGCCGTCTGTGCTATGGCGTAGCCCCGTCCCAGCACCTTCAAGGGACTGAGAGCATCCAGCGACGCCGCCAATGCAGCAAAGCGCTGCTGCTGCGCTCCCAGCTTCCGGTGCGCCGTCAAGCCAAGCCGCTGCTGCACGCTGTCCAGCTGCATCCGGCGATCCTCCACGAATGCCATGGGATCGGTCATCACCCGTTTCGCGGACAGCGCCTTCAACCGCTCCTCCCGCTTTTCCAGCAGGCTCAGCGTTCCCTGCGCCATGACCCGCGCGGCGCCTGACAGCGTTTTCAACAGCTCCGCCTGATCCGGCACGGCGATCTCCGCCGCGTTTGAGGGGGTGGACGCCCGCCAATCCGCCACAAAATCGGCAATGGTCACATCCGGTTCGTGTCCCACGGCGGAGATGACGGGGATCTCCGAGGCATAGATGGCGCGGGCGACCCTCTCGTCATTGAACGCCCACAGATCCTCAATAGAGCCGCCGCCCCGTCCCACGATCAGCACATCCGCCAGCTGCCAGCGATTTGCATAACGGATAGCCGAGACGATCTCCGGCGGCGCCTCCACCCCCTGCACCCGTACCGGCAGCAGCAGCACCTTGGCAATGGGATAGCGCCGCCGCAGGATCCGGATCATATCGTGTACCGCCGCTCCCGCGGAGGACGTCACGATGGCGATGCGGCGGGGGTAAAGCGGCAGAGGCTTTTTATGGTCGGAATCAAACAGTCCCTCCTGCCGCAGCTTTTCCTTCAGCTGCTCAAAGGCCACATAGAGCTCTCCCACGCCGTCCGGCGACAGGGAATCGCAGTACAGCTGATAGACACCGTCCCGGGGATATACGCTGATCCGCCCCGCGGCGATGACCCGCATCCCGCTTTCCGGGCGGAACCGCAGCCGTCCGGCGCTTCCGCGGAACATCACGCAGCGCAGCGCGCTCTCGCCGTCCTTCAGGGTAAAGTAATGATGTCCAGAGGGATAGACCTTATAATTGGACAGCTCGCCGCGGATCAGCAGCCCGTTCAGCAGCGGCACGCTGTCTACCACCTGCTTCATATACTGATTGACTTGCGTCACGGTGAAGACCTGCCGTTCCATAAGACCTCCTCTGCATATCGAAAAGGACAGGGCGTCCGCCCTGCCCTTTTGTGTTTACTCTTTTATTTCCTGCCGCAGGAAGCTGCCCAAAATACCGTTGACAAACTTTGCCGTCTCCGGCTCGTCATACTTCCGGGTCAGCTCCACCGCCTCGTTGATGGCAACGCTGTGAGGAATATCCGGCATATACATGATCTCAAACATCGCAAGACGCATAATGGCGGAAGCCACCAGCGAGATCCGCTCGAACCGCCAGCCCTGCGCGTATTTTTCGATATAGGCATCCAACTCGGCGGCATGCTCCGCTACGCCGGATACCAGACGGCGAATATATGCCTCCTGCTTGGCATTGGGACGCTGGGCATACACCTCGCACTCCGGCGCCAGCTGGGCAAATTGTTCCTCCGACAGGTAGTGATCCAGAAATTCCCCGATGGGTAGCTCGGTAAAGCTCAGTTCAAACGCCAGATGCATGGCGATCTCGCGGGCGGTATTGCGTGTCATAGTCGTCTCTCTCTTTTTCTTGTGTTTAGTTGAAGCTGATGCCGCCCACATGGATGTTCACGGCGGAAACAGGGTAGCCGGTGGTGCTTTCCAGCGCCTGATACACAGCGCTCTGCGCCTTTTTCGCCACCTCGCCGATGGTGCAGCCGTAGCGCACGGTAATGAACACATGCACGACGATGGCGTCGCCGTCCATTTCCACGCGGACGCCCTTGGCGGTCATCTTCTTGCCGCCCATGAAGTCCGACACATTGGCGCCCATCAGGCCGGTCACGTCCGTTACCTCCAGCACGGCGGCGGAAGCGATGGACGCCACCACCTCCTCAGAGATCTGGATGGTACCCAGCTCCTCGGGACGGGTCATGTACTCTCTATTTTCAGGCATAGTACTTCTATCTCCTTATGAAAACTCATTCGTAAAAATCAGTATACCATCTCCCGCTGAAAAATACAACAACAATTTGCGGTGGAAACGGCAAAAGTGTTTCAGGCAACACCGCACAATGAAAGCTGCGGCGCTTTGCGGAAACTTTGTACCCTGACTTTGCTGCGATTTCTTGCAATACGTCAAGTATTGCTGTGAAACCGCGTCTCGTCAGTACACAAAATTTGCTCGCAAATCGCTCTTGTTCAATTATGCGGTGCTGCTTTAATCCGCCTCCATGATCTTGATCTGGCCGGCGGTATACTGGGTCTCGTTGACCACAATGTCCTTGATCCGCGCCACATCCGTGGCGTTCAGGCCTTCCTCGCCGCCGTCCACCACTACGCTGCAGGAGTCCGCTCCCATAAATACCACGCAGTCCGCGTAGCCCTTGGCGGTCACCAGATTCTCGATCTGGGACTCAGCCACGGTGTAGCCCGCCAGCACCTGAAGGGTCTGGCTGGCCTCGTTGCACACGTCCTCGGTGGCATTTTCATCCATTTCCGCCTCTTGCAGCATACTGATGGCGCTGTCCCTCGCCTGCTTGCGGCTCAGCCGCGCTGTGGCAAAATAATCGCTGCCACCGGTGGCAGCCGCGTCATCCGCTACAGCCACGCCCTCGCCGTTTTCGTTGACCAGCGTGGCCTGACCCAGAATTTTATCCGTCTCCGCCACGTTTCCGGCATAACGCCAATTCAGGTATACCGATGCTCCCACCAGTACCATTACCGCCAGCACCACCGCCGGACGCTTCCAGTTTTTCTTCCACTGTCCCTTCATGCTCTTGCCCTCCTGCTTACCACTGTATGTTTTTTACTTTCCCTGCACCACTGTGATCCGGTCGCTGCCAAGACCGGTCAGCACCGACACCGCCTGCACGACCGCCAAATGAACGCTGCTGTCGCCCGCGCCTTGACAGACGACCACCGCTCCCTGATAGACGGGATAGGTCTGTTCCGTCACCACCACGTCCTCCTGTCCGCTGCCGCGGCTGAGCGTCACCACGTCGCGTCGGTGGCCGGACTCCGTATCACTGAGATCATCCTCCCGGTTTTCCGCCAGGCGCAGCGACGCCCCGCTTTTCAGCGTCAGCATCACCCGCACCTGTCCCACGCCGCGGATACGGCTCAGCACCTGCTCCATCCGCTGCTCCGTGTCCGACAGCGAAAACTCCTCCGACACGGCCGCCGGCTGCGGGGTACTCTCCTGCGCTCCGTCTCCGGAGGGCAGCAGCATCAGCACCACGCCCACAAGCGCCACCAGCGCCACATATTTGTACCGTTTTCCATAGGATATGAGTTTCTCCTTTGTCATATGTCTCACTCCTCCCGCCAGCGCTGATGTGTCTCGTCAATGGCCAGCTCCTCCGCCAACCATTGCGACAGCGCCGCGTTCCTTGGCATATCCAGCACCACCTCCGCCGGAAATGGCACGCCCTCACGGAGCTGACAGACCACCTGCACATGGCAGTCGAGCCCCAGCTGTGCCGCTTTTTCCTGAATATATGCCTCGGTCTCGTTTTGTATGACGGTCTCCATCTGCTGTTGATTGGCAGCGGTATAGTCGTCTGTCTGCTGCTGGATGATCTGCTGCCATTGTTGATAGTCCGGCATGGCGTCCGCCAACTCCAGCGACAGCAGCGGCCGCAGCACTACCAGCAGCATGATCAGGCCGCCGGTGCATTTCGCCACCGTCAGCAGCGCCCCCTTGGGGAGCAGCGCATACAGGATGGACAGTGCCATTGCCGCCGCCACAATACCCAGCAGCCACATTTTCAATACACTCATGGGATCACCACCGATACACAAGAGGTTATGGACAGCAAAAGCAGCAGTGCGCAGCTGCCCGCCATGCCAAGCACAAGGCCGAAGGCGCCGCCCAGCGCGTCGATCAGCTCCACCAGCGTGCCGTTTCCGGCGGTGGCGGCCAGAAATGCCGTCACCTTATAGAGCAGATACTGCACCGCCATGCGGAGAAACGGCGTCAGGCAGGTGGCCAGCACCGCCAGCATACCGCACACGCCCAGCGAGTTTTTCAGCATCCCCGCACCGGACAGCACTGTGCCGCTGGCCTGCGAAATGATATTACCCACCACCGGCACCGCCGTGGCGATCACCGTGCGGGTCATCTGCAGCGCCGCCGCGTCCGCCGAGGTGGCCGCGGCGCCGCTGACGGTCAGATAGCCGGTAAACAGCACCAGCGTGCCGGTCAGCGCCCATGTGACCACTTTTTTGATACCCGCCGCCACCCGCTTCAGAGGTTCCCCCGGCAGCATCGCACCGGCGGCGGCAGACGCCACATAGAAATACACCAGCGGCAGCAGCACATTGCGGATCAGCGTCAGCAGCATATTGGAGAAAAACACCGTGGTCACCTGGTGGCTGGAGGCCGAGACAATACCGCCGCCTGCCGCCACCGCTGCCGCCAGCGACGGCAGCAGCGCTTTACCCAGCACATCCAGCTGCTCCATGATCTCCGTACCAGAGCCGATCATGGTCTGCACATCCCCCGCCGCCGTCATAGTGATGACCATCACAAAGGCCAAGGGTGTAAAGTCCGCCATCATGGGGTGTCCGGCCGCCTGAAGGCCGCCCTCCACCACGCCGTACAGCAGCACCGCGCCCAACAGCACCACCATGACCCGCACGCTGCCCCGAAGCTCCGCCGTCAGCAGCGTCCACGCCCTGACCCACAGCTTTGACGCCCCCTGCGGCAGGGCGCCGCTGTCGGTGGTGTCCAGCTGCTCCATCAGGCTGCGGGCATCCTCCGGAAGGGCTTTTTCCACATTTTCCGGGATCTGCGCCCATGCAAAAACGGTACAGAATCCCAGCATACAGACCCCAATGACTACCGTTATGACCCCTTTTTTCACAGCAATCCCTCCAGCATCCGCCATGCGGCGCGAAACAGCGGCAGCGCCACCAATATGGCGGCAAAGGCGCCCGCCATCTCCGCAATCGACGCCATGGCGCCTTCCCCCGCGTCCCGGCACAGCGCGGCGCCGGTGCGGCTGATCAGCGCAATGCCGACGGTTTTCAGCAGCGGGACAAACAGCTCCGTGGACAGTCCGCCCCATGCCAGCAGCTGCCGCAAAAAGGAAGCCACCTCCTCCAGTCCCCGGCACAGCGCCAGCAGCACGCCGGCACACACCGCCAGCGACAGCAGCAGCGCCATATCAGGGCTTGTCTTTTTCAAAAGCGCCGCCAGCAGCGCCCCCACAAGGCACACCGCCGCGACCTTAGCCGCCGTGTCCATTACAGTGAAAACAGCTGCTTGACCAGCGCGAACAGGTCGCTGATCTGCCGCAGCAGCATCATCAGCACCACGATCAAGCCCGCCAGCGTGGTCATCAGCGCCTGCTCGTCCCGCCCCGAGCGCGCCAGTATCAGATTCAACACCGCCACCAGTATACCTACAGCCGCGATCTTGAAGATCAGGTCAACATCCATACTCTCATCCTCACATCAGTAAAATCACAAGTAAACCCGCCAGGCACAGCGCTCCCGACAGCCACAGCTTCGCCTTTTGCCGCTGCTCCGCCCGGCGGCAGGTACAGCGCTCCTTCAGCCGGGCAGCGGCATACAGCAGACTGCCCGTCAGCTTCTCCTCGTCCCCGGACAGTTCCAGCGCCGCCAGCACTTCACCCCCCACCGGCAGCGGCGCAAAGGCCTGATGCCATGCATTCCGCAGCGGAACATCCTGTGTCAGCAGCGCCGACACGTCACGGAAATACACCCCCGCCAGCGGATAGCGCCGCTGCGCCGCGATAGTCTCCGGCAGGGTGCTCCGCTGCCAGCGGATACGGGAGGCCATATCCTCCAACGCGGCGGACAGCTGCTCCAGCAGCTCCGTTTCACGCCGCCGCTGCCGCAGAGCGGACAACGCCGTCCACAGCGCCGCCCCCAGCACCAGCGCACCTCCCGCCAGCCTGCCGATCACAGGTCTTCCACCTGATAGCGGCGCTGGCCGTCGCGACGGGTGATGGTGACAGTCTTTTCAAACACCTTCAGCTTCAAAAGCTGCGCAAACAACGGCTTGCGCCTCAACTCCGCCGCATCGGCGGCATGGATGGTGGCCAGCAGCGCCACGCCGCAGTTAGCGGCAGCGGAAACGGCGTAAAGATCCTGCCGCTCCGTGATCTCATCCACGGCGATGATCTGTGGGTTGGCCGCGCGCAGCACCATGGGAATGCCCGCCGCCTTGGGACAGCCGTCCAGCACGTCCGTATGGCTCCCCACCGCCAGCTGCGGCACACCGCGGCAGACCCCGGCGATCTCCCCCCGCTCGTCCACCACCGCCACGCGCCGCGCGGCGTGCTCCGCCGTACCGTCAGAGAGACTGCGGATCATATCCCGCAGCAGTGTCGTCTTTCCCAGTCCCGGCGGAGACAGGATCACGGTGGAGGGAAAGCGGTCATCTGTCCAAAGCTGAGGCAACACCGCTTCGCCAATACCTGTCTGCTGCCGTCCGATGCGGATGCAGGCAGAGGACAGATCCCGGAGATTCCGGCTCTCCCCCTGCCGCAGCACCACCGTGCCGCACAGTCCCACGCGGAAACCGCCGGCGGCGGTAAGATACCCCTGTGCCATGGTGTCGGTAACAGCATAGCGGGAGTAACCGGTCACCACATCGCACAGCTGCTCCAAGTCCGCCTGCGTCACGCGAGGGATCGGGCGCTCCTGTGTCAGCCACACCTCCCCCTCCGGCAGCAGCACCGTCATAGGCTGTCCCGCCCGCAGGCGCAGTTCCTCCGCCTGCGCCTTCTGGTGATCCGGCAGCTGGCGTGCCATCCGCTGCCACTTGGGCGGCAAAAGCTCCACCGCCTGTTCGTACCTCGCCACCGCGTAATGCTCGTCCATGGGATCACTCCTCATCGTTGATGGTCAAGTGTATGCGGGGACAGCTTACGTTATGACAACAGCAAAGCGCCCGAAGCGTATGCTTCGGGCGCCGAGTCATTTCAGCGGGTCAGGTATTCAGATAAGGGTCGTCCAGCATGCCCAGACGGCGCAGCATGGTCTTTTTCACCGCCTTGAAAATGTTTTCATAGCCGGTACAGCGGCACAGGTGGCCGCTGAGAAGCTTGCGCAACTGGTCATCGGTGTAATAAACCTTGCGATCCAGAATTTCGGCGGCGGTCATGATAAAGCCGGGGATGCAGAAGCCGCATTGAATGGCGGTCTCGTCCAGAAAAGCCTGCTGAATGTCACTCAGCTCGCCATTGGGGCCGGTGAGTCCCTCCAGCGTGGTAATGTGCTTGCCCTCTGCCCACACCGCGAGATACAGGCAGGAGTTGAAGCACTCGCCGTCGATCAGCACATTGCAGGCGCCGCACTCGCCTACCTCACAGCCCTTTTTCACGGAGGTCAGGCGGAAATCGTTGCGGAGCATATCCGTCAGTGATGCGCGAACGTCCACCATCTGCTCCACTTCCTTGCCGTTGATCCAGCAAGTGACCAGTGCATACTGTTTCTTTGCCATTACAGCTCACCTCCCGCCAGTTTTACGGATTCGATCAGGCAGCGCTTGGCGCTCTCCACCGCGATGTGACTGCGAAAGGCCTTACTGGCGCGCCACGAGTCGCGGGGATTGATGTCCTCCAGCACCTTGCGGCCAAACGCCTCGATATTCTCCAGCGTCACGTCCTTGCCGTTGATGAAGCCCTCCGCCGTGACGGCACGCATGGGAACGGGGCCTGCCACGCCGAAGGCGATCCGCACCCGCTCGAAGGTCTTGCCGTCGGGACTGAGGCGGGCGTTGACGGAGGTTCCCAGTGTGGCGATGTCCATGGCGTTGCGCATGGCGTATTTGATATAGTGGCCAAAAGTGCGGTCATAGCTGGCCTTGGGAATCAGAAGAGCGGTCTGGATCTCACCATCCTCCACCTTCAGATCAACCGTTCCTGCCTTCAGATAAAATTCCTTGATGGGAACGCGGCGGATGCCGTTTTTGCCGGTGATCTCCACGATGGCCTCCCATGCGTGGAGCGTGGAGGCGGAGTCGGCGGAGGTCACGCCGTTGCAGGTGTTGCCGCCGATGGTTCCGGCGTTGCGGATCTGAGGGCCGCCCACCATGTCCACCGCCTCGCCCAGCACGTTGATATACCGCTGGATGATGGGGTCGTTGGTGATATGGGTGAAACTGGTAAGGCTGCCGATGCGGATGTTCTCCTCCGCGTCAATGGAAATGCCCCGCATCTCATCGCACTTTTGGATGGAGATCAGCGCCTTGCTGGCACGCTTTCCCTCCCGCATCTGCACCAGCACATCGGTGCCGCCGGCGATGATCTGCGCCTCGGGATGCTCCAGACGGAGGCGCACAGCATCCTGTACGTCTTTCGCCTCGTAAAGAGCTAACATATCATACATGGCTGTGTACCTCCTCAGTCTTGAATCAGGCCCTCTTCGCTGAAGCGCTTGAAGAGGATATGGGCGTTCATGGGGTTCTGGTCAATGGTCACGCCAGTAGCGTTGAGAATGGCGTTGCGGATGGCGGGGGCGCCGGAACAGGCCGGCGGCTCTCCCAGCGCCTTGGTGCCGAAGGCGGAGGTAGGCTCGTCATTTTCCACGAACTGCGCCTCCAGATGGGGGTGATCCATAATGGTGGACAGCTTATAGTCCAGCAGGTTGTTGTTCAGGGGCTTTCCGTTCTTTTCATCGAACAGCAACTGTTCGCCCATGCCGTAGCCGATAGCCATGGACATACCGCCGTGTACCTGTGCCTCCGCCAGTGCGGGGTTAATGAGTCTGCCGCAGTCGTGGACGTTGATGATGTTTTTCAGCGTCACCTTGCACATGGGGATGTCCACCTCAATATCGGCGAAGGTACAGCCGAAGGAATAGGCGTTGTTCTGGATGGTATAGGTACTCTCCGCGGTAATATGCTCGGAATCGGCGGGGTTATACTGGGCGGTCATGGCCAGCTCACTGAGGGACATCAGCACCTTCCCGTCGGTGGAGCGGACAATGTTGCCGTCTACGATGTCCATGTTGTAGGTAGCCTGACGGGTGATCTTCTGGGCGTAGGCCAGGATCTTTTCCTTCAGCAGCAGGCCGGTCTTACGAATAGAGAAGCCCGCCACATACGTCTGGCGGCTGGCATAAGCGCCCAAACCGGTAGGCGTGATGTCCGTATCCTGGCAGGACACCACATGCACGTCCTTATAGCTCTTCAGGCCCACCACATCGGCGGTCATCTGGGCATAGGCGGTGTCGGCGCCCTGACCGATCTCCGTCTCACCGCACTGCATGGTAACGGTGCCGTCCAGATTCAGCAGCATCCGGTTGGAGCTGGTCTCCAGCGAAATGGGATACACGGCGGTGTTGTACCAGAAGGTCGCCACACCGATACCGCGGCGGATGGGGCCGGTATCCTTGGCGTACTCCGCCACCTTGCGGTCGTAATCCATGTACTTGCGTCCCACCTCCAGACACTGACGGAAGGAGTCGTAGTAGTTGACGTTGTGGCTGAACGCATCCTCATAGCCCTGCGGCATAATGTTCTGCATCCGGAAGGCCAGCGGATCCATACCCACGGCCTTGGCGCACTCGTCCACATTGGATTCATCGGCAAAAGAGGCCTGCGGCATGCCGTAGCCGCGCATGGCGCCGGCAGCGGGACGGTTGGTGAACACCGTCCACGCATCGCACTCCATATTATCGCAGGGATAGTGCTGAGGGAAGGAGCCCATGGCCTTGGCCACGATGGAATGGCCGTGGGAAGCATAAGCGCCCTGGTTGGAGAAGCACTCCACCTTGCGGGCGGCGAAGGTACCGTCCTTGCGGAGCCAGGAGATGATATGGAAGCGGATGGCGTGGCGCACGCGGTTGGAGACAAAAGTCTCCTCGCGGGAGCAGTCCACACGGACGCAGCGGCCGCCCACCTGCGTACTGCACCATGCGCACAGCGGCTCATACAGTGCATCCTGCTTGTTGCCGAAGCCGCCGCCGATATAGGGCTTCACCACGCGGATGTCCGCCCACGGGCGACCCAGCGCCTGTCCCACCACGCGGCGGATGATATGGGGGATCTGGGTGGAGGACACCACCACGATACGGCCGTTCTCCTCATAGGCAAAGCAGCCGTGATTCTCAATATGGCAATGCTGCACGGTCGGCGTATCGTACCAGCCCTCTACCTTGATGAGCCCCGGCTCCTGAATGGCGGTCTGGTAATCGCCCTTCTTCATGTCGGTATGCTTCAGGATATTGTTGGGATAGTTTTCATGGAGCTGGGGCGCGCTGTCCTCCATCGCCTTCTGCACATCCAGCACGAAGGGAAGCTCTTCATACTCTACCTTCAGCGCGCGCACGCCCTGCATGGCGGCCACCTCGTTCTCGGCGATGACCACGGCCACGTCATCGCCCCAATAGCGCACATGGCGGTTCAGCAAATGACGGTCAGCCACGTCCTGATGGTCAGGATCCATAGACCACGGATGACCTGCCGTGGGAAAGGTGATGTCAGGCACGTCAAAGCAGGTCAGCACCTTCACCACACCATCGATCTGCTCCGCGGCGGCAGTGTCCACCGACTTGACAAAGCCGTGGGCGATCTCCGCGTGCTTGATGCGGACATACAGCGCGTCCTGCGGCATCCGATCCTCGTAGTACTTCGTCCGGCCGGTCGCCTTGTCGTAGGCGTCTACACGAACCTGGCTTTTTCCGACTTCACCCATATGGTTTTCCTCCTCGATGTCTGTCTGAGCGCCGCTTCTCTGAAAAGCGGCGGTTATCTGAATCCGTTATGGTACCTATCTTTCCTGCTTATCATAGCACGATTTGCAGGGAGAGAAAAGAGGTTTTCGTTATTTTAATTGGAGAATATCCGTACTTTTTATTGACACTATTTCAAAAAAACGGGTATACTACCGGCAAAGAAGTTTTTTGCAGAACAGGAGTGACCCGCATGAACATTGGCTGCGTTGTGATGGCCGCCGGAATGGGACAGCGCTTTGGCGGCAATAAGCTGCGGCAGGAATGGCAGGGCAGGAGCCTGATCCGCCGGGCATTGGAGGCCGTTCCCGCCAAAAATCTGTCCGCCGCTGTGGTGGTGACGCAGTATCCGGAGGTGGCCGCGCTGGCAACGGAATTCGGCTTCACGCCCATCATCAACGCTCACCCGGAATACGGCCAGAGCCACAGTATCCACCTGGGGGTACAGGCGCTGGAACACTGCGACGCGCTGCTGTTTCAGGTAGCCGACCAGCCGCTTCTGCGGCGGGAAAGCGTGGCGCGGCTGGTGGACTTCTACTGCCGCAATCCCGGCCATATCGTTGGGCTGGGACACGGCGGACAACGGGGCAATCCCTGCATCTTCCCTGCCCGCTTCTATCCGGAACTGCTGAAGACCGAGGGAGACCGGGGCGGCAGCGTGGTCATCCGCCAGCACGAAAACGAGCTTCTGCTGTATGAGGTTTCCGCCGATGAGCTGCGGGATGTGGATACGCCGGAGGCTCTGAGCAGCCTGTAGGGGAATATCTCTGTTCGCCGTGACGGAAGAATTCCGTCACGGCGCTCTTTGTTAT
>CAKTKM010000027.1 GCA_934569425.1 uncultured Oscillospiraceae bacterium | reverse complement strand
AAATCATTTTTCTGACGACATGTGCGTCAGAAAAATTCTTCTCGGCCGCCAGTGTGTCCGAAGGACGCGCGCAGTCGACCGCAACCCCTTTGGCAGCAAAATCGAAGATTTTGCGCCAGTTATCTCGCCGTGGCATTGCAGGAGCAGCCCTCCGGCCCGAAAAAGTTCAGCTTTTTGTCGCTGAGCCGGATGGTCACATCGTCGCTAACACTACATTCTCCATCCAGACAGGTCACGATGTCCTTCTTCTGCGAACGGATACGCACCACCTGCGGCGTGACACAGCGCGCCACATGGGGGAATTTCTGGTATTCCCCCTTGGAATACGGCCCCACAAACTTGGCAAAGGTCAGGCGGCTGACCTTCTTTACCACCAGCGTGTTCAGCACGCCGTCGTCCATACGCGCCTCGGCCACCGGCATAAAGCCGCCGCCGTAGTACCGGCCGTTGCATACCGCCACCAGCGCGTAATCGTCCTCCACCGCCTCGCCGTCCAGCTCCACCGTCCAGCGGGAGGCGATCCCCTTGAAGAGGAAGTTCACCGCCAGCGACGCGATATAGCTGGCTTTCCCGTCCAGCAGGGGGCTTTCGCTGTATTTATGTACGTCGGCGGCCACGCGGGCGTCAATGCCGGAGCAGGCGATGGTCAGGGCGATCTGTCCGTTGACGTCGATGGCGTCTATGGGGAACTGGGAACCGTCCCACAGATTCTCCGCATCCTCAAAAAGGGGCGCGGCGGCGCCGAAGTTTTTCAAAAAATCATTGCCGGTCCCCACCGGGATCACCGTCATGGCGGCGTTGTCGTAGCCGATGATGCCGTTTGCCACCTCGTTGACGGTGCCGTCGCCGCCGCAGGCGTAGAACCGCAGATCCTCGCCGCTTTCACACAGCTTGCGGGTCAGCTCCGTGGCATGCCCCTGCTTTTTGGTCAGAACGCACTGCACCTCCAGATCATGCTTTTCCCGCAGGCTCTCCGCCATATCGTAGATGCGCTGCCGGCTGTCGTGCTTGCCGGCGCTGGGATTGATGATAAAAATATGCTTCACAGTTGCATCCCCTCCGCAATGTTTTTTTCTATTCTATCAGCGCTGCCGCAAATGTGATGAACAAACCTTTAATTTTGTTTATAGCAAGCTCCCTGTGTAAAGGGGCTGTCACGGAAGGTGACAGGGGATTGTCCGCTGACCGGCAGCCCCTTCGTCAGAGCTCTCCGCTTTTTGACACGTCCCCCTGCACCGGGGCGGCTCCGGACGGCGCCGGTCACACCTTGTTCCCATACAGGAACACATCGCATTTTATCATGCCGTTATACAGCTTCCGCTTTTTGGCAGCCTGCCGGCCAAAGGTGCGTTCAAACTCCGTGTGGCTGCTGAGCACCAGCGTCCGCCACCCCTCCGGCAGCCGCTGCCAGACCTTGCCGAAGTCCCGGTACAGCGCCTCCGCCTCCTGCTTTTCCAGCAGCCGCTGGCCGTAGGGCGGATTGGTGACCAATTGGCCGTAGGGACTGTCGCGGTGGAAGCTGCGCATGTCTGCCACTTCAAAGCGAATATCCTCCGCCACACCGGCCTTGTGGGCGTTGCTGCGGGCGATGGCCACCGCCTGCGGATCCACGTCGCCGCCCCAGATGTCATAGCTGCCGTGAAACTCCTTGTCCCGCGCCTCATCCCTGGCCTGCTGCCAGCTATCGGCGGGAAGGAACGCCCACTGCTCCGCGTCAAAGCTGCGGTTCAGTCCCGGCGCCCGGTTGCGGGCGATCAGCGCCGCCTCGATCGGAATGGTGCCGCTGCCGCAGAAGGGGTCGCAGAAGGGATCACGGCCGCGGTAACGGCTCAGCTGCACCAGTGCCGCCGCCAGCGTCTCCCGCAGGGGCGCCTCCACGCCCACAGCCCGGTAGCCCCGCTTGAACAGTCCCTCGCCGCTGGTGTCCAGTGTCAGCAGCACCTGATCCTTGAAAATGGCAAAGCGCACCTGGTACTTCGTGCCGCTCTCCGGAAACAGTTCCAGATGATAGGCGGATCTCATCCGCTCCACCATGGCCTTTTTGATGATGCTCTGGCAGGCCGGTACCGAATGGAGCTGGGAGGAGATGGAGTAGCCCTTCACTGGAAAGGCCGCGTCGCGGGGCAGCAGCGTCTCCCACGCCACGGCGCGGGTCCCCTGAAACAGCTCCTCAAAGCTGTGGGCAGGAAAATCCGCCAGCACCAGCATCACCCGTGCGCCGCAGCGCAGATTGATATTCAGCCTGGCACAGTCCGCCAGCGTACCGCGGCACAGCACGCGGCCATTCTCCGCCTTTACGTCCTGCAGCCCCAGACGCCTGCACTCGTCGCTTACCAGCTTTTCCAGCCCCAGCAGGCAGGGGATCATATATGTATACATCGCGTTACCTCAAGCTCATATTTTTTATAGTATACTGGACTCCGGCGAAAAGCGCAAGCTTGCGGACGAAAAAATAACAGTGGAACCGGAAAGGAATTTCGTGTATAATGAAATTACCGGCAGAACCGGCCGTGTAAACTTCAGGTTGCGGAGAAATTCCGGCAAAATCCAAAACGCAACCTGAAGTTGATAGACTTTCCGGTAAACTATGCTACCATGGACACAGAAAGAAACGGAGGGATGCGGATATGGCCTTTGGCGACCGGCTGCAGGAGGTGCGGCGCAGCAACGGACTGACACAGGAGCAATTTGCCGAAGCGCTTCAGGTATCCCGTCAGGCGGTGAGCCGGTGGGAATCCGGGCGCAGCTATCCGGAGGTAGATAAGATCCTCTATATCTGCAACCGCTACGGCGTGTCCATCGGTACGCTGTTTGCCGAGGAAAATCCCATTCCCCGCGGTGACAGCCCCCAGCCCTCTCCCACGGCGGCCAAACCGCCTCAGGACAGCCTGCTGGACTCGCTGGATTCTTTCATCACCAATCTGTCCCCCAAGAGCAAACGGATCGGCATAGGCATACTGGCGGGGGCGGCGCTGCTGGCGCTGTTGATCGGCCTGTGCCTGAAAGGAGGAAGCGGAGATATGTCAACGATTGTCTGGATCGCCGCCATTATTATCTTCGGCGTAGCGGAGGCGGCCACGGTGGGCCTGGTGTCCATCTGGTTCGTCATCGGCAGCGTGGCGGGTCTGATCGCCGCGGTACTGGGCGCACCCATCTGGGTGCAGGTGCTCGTGTTTTTCATCGTGTCCATCGCGGCGCTGGTGGCCACCCGTCCGCTGGCGCGGAAGCTGAAGGGCAAGGGCGCCGTGGCCACCAATGCCGACCGCGTGCTGGGCGGCACGGCGCGGGTCACCAAGACCATCGACAACACCATCCCCACCGGCGAGGTGTATATCGACGGCAAGACATGGTCGGCACGCAGCCAGTCCGGCGCCGTCATCGCACCGGAAACTCTGGTGAAGGTCATCCGGCTGGAGGGCGTCAAGCTGTATGTGGATGTCCCCCATGATTGCAAAGAATAAACGGAAACACAAATCGACACAATATCAAAATCTGAAAACAGGAGGATAAGAAAATGGGCGGTTTTGGTTACATTGCGGTTGGCGTACTGGTGGTGCTGATCCTGATCCTTGTGGTCAGCAGCATCCATGTGGTACAGCAGTCCAAGGCCTTTGTGGTGGAGCGTCTGGGCTCCTTCAGCGCGGTATGGGGCAACGGCCTCCACTGGAAGTGGCCCTTTATCGAGCGCGTGGTGAAGAAGATCAGCCTGAAGGAACAGGTGGCGGACTTCGATCCCCAGCCGGTCATCACCAAGGATAACGTCACCATGCAGATCGACACGGTCATCTATTTTCAGATCACCGACCCCAAGCTGTATACCTACGGCGTGGAGTACCCCATGAGCGCCATCGAGAACCTGACGGCCACCACGCTGCGCAACATCATCGGCGAGATGGAGCTGGATCAGTCCCTCACCAGCCGTGATGTCATCAACGCCAAGATGCGCTCCATCCTGGACGAGGCCACCGACCCCTGGGGCATCAAGGTCAACCGTGTGGAGCTGAAGAACATTCTGCCGCCCCGCGAGATCCAGAACGCCATGGAAAAGCAGATGAAGGCCGAGCGTGAGCGCCGCGAGTCCATCCTGCAGGCCGAGGGTCAGAAGGCCAGCCAGATCCTCGTGGCCGAGGGTGAACAGCAGTCCGCCATCCTGCGGGCCGACGCCGCCAAGCAGGCCAAGATCATGGCCGCCGAGGCGGAGGCGCAGTCCATTCTGAAGGTGCAGCAGGCCATGGCCGACTCCATGCGTATGCTGAACGAAAACGCCCCCAACGATCAGGTCATCAAGCTCAAGGCGCTGGAGGCCATGCAGAAGATGGCCGACGGCAAGGCCACCAAGATCATCATTCCCAGCGAGATCCAAGGTCTGGCCGGTCTGGCCGTCAGTGCCAAAACATTGGTGGAAAGCGACAAAGCGGAGTGACCTATGGCAAAGAAAGACTCTCGTTTTATCAAGGTTTTAGAGGAAGGCTGCTTACTTGGCGGCAGCGAGATCTGGGTGGATACCCGCACCGGCGTGCAGTATCTGCTCCATTATAACGGCAACGCCGCCGGCTTCACCGTGCTGGTAGACGCCGAGGGCAAGCCCCTCCTGTACCGCCGCACACCGGACGCGCCGGAATATTGAGCCGCAATGGGGACAGGCACGTTTCCTGTCCCCTCCCTGTAACGAACGCACCCAAGAAAGGAGCAACGCCATGCTGTCCAACCTTTTTTTCTGGACGCGCTTTTACCTGCTGAACTTCAACACCATGTGGGCGCTGCCGGTGGCGGCCTTTCTCACGCTGCTGGCGCTGCGGCTGCTGCTGGGCGGCAAGCAGCCCTGCAAGACGCTGCTGTTCCTCATGCCCGCCCTGTATGTGTTGGTGGCCTTTGTCAACGCCTATCTGTTCACCGCGGACGACCTGTCCCTGTTCGACCTTCTTCAGGTGCTGGCCCGCTCGGAGGTCTGCCTGATCTTCGGCTGGCTGGGTCTGCTGCTGGCCACGGTCATTGACACGGTGATCCGCCAGCTGAAGGGCTCCGCCTCCGCCTGACGCCGCCAAACGGCTTCGGCGCGCCCGTGTCCTCGCCCGCAGACGATAAGCAAAAGGAGATCCCGACCATGCCCTACTACCGTTTTGACAACGGCTTACAGCCGCTGAACGCCCCGCTGGAGAACTGGCAGGGCGTTCTGGCGGTGCTGGCGCCGACTGAATTGCATGACGCTCCCCTGCCGGACTGGCTGGAGCCGCCGGTCATTTCCGCCGAAAGCCACGACGCCCGCTTCTGCCGGCTTGCAGCCGGAAAAAGCGCCGTCACCGGTCACCTGCGAACGCCGCCCCGGGGCAGCCAGAGCGCCCGCCGGGTCAGCTTCACCTGGGCAAACGGCGCCCTGCTGACGGTGGATCCCGACCATGTGGCGGCGGACTGCATCGGTCATCTGGCGGCACAGCGCTCCGCCCCGCCCCACAGCGCCGATACCCTTTTGGCAGCGCTGCTTCTGACGCTGATCCGCGACGACCTGTCCTATACCCAGCAGCTGGAAACGCGGCTGACCAATCTGGAGCAGGACGTACTGGACAACAAAACCGACCGTTTCCTGCACCGGATGAGCGTGATCCGCAAGGAGCTGAACCGCGCCAACCGCTTTTATGTCCAGCTGGCTGACTTTGCCTCCTCCCTTCTGGAGGAGACGGAGGATCTCTTTACCGGGCAGGGCAAAAAGCGCCTGAGTCATTTTCTCCGGCGGGTGGAGAATCTGCGGGACGAGACCCGTATGCTCCACGAATACGCCACCCAGATCAGCAGCGAGTATCAATCCCAGGTGGACATTGCCCAGAACCGGGTCATGACGGTCCTGACCATCGTTACCGCCATCTTTCTGCCGCTGACGCTGATTGCCGGATGGTACGGCATGAACTTCCCCGGCATGCCGCTGCTGCATTGGCGCTACGGCTATCCCGTGGTGGTGGCCGTCTCCCTTCTGGTGGTGGCGGGGCTGATCCTGTATTTCAAAAAGAAAAAGTGGTTTTGACACAAAACGCGGCACCCTCCGGTGCCGCGTTTTCCATTGCGTTTATAAAAAAACATGCATTCCCTCGATGGCGTGCATCTCTGTCCCGATGTCCTCCAGCAGCAGCCGCGCCGCCTCGCTGAGCGACTCGCCCCGCCGCGTCATCAGGTGGGATACCCGCTCTGGCGGCGGATCCGTCAGGCGGCATACCCGCGCCCTTCCCTCGTTCTCCAGCGCCCGGGCGGCCGCCAACGGCACAATGGCCCACAGCATCTCGCTGCCCAGAAAGGTATCCACCGCCTGCATGGAATCGGCGTACATCAGCGGCATGGCCGTCAGGCCAAACCAGTGATCCCGCCAGTCCTGCACCGCCTTGCGCCATGATATGACGATCTCGTTGGCGGGATCCAGCTGCCGGGGCGAGATCACATCCTCATAGGGGCTGTCCGGCGAACAGACCACCACCGTCTCCTCGCTGCACACGGGAACGATGTCCAGCTGGGGATGATAGAAGCTGTCGCCGTCCATCAGGGCCATCTCCAGCTCCCGCCGCGCCACCGGCTGCGCGCCGTCATAGCCGGTCCCTCGCAGCGTCTGTACCCACAGCGCCACCGGCAGCTTCCGGTGCAGAAACCGCCGGTATGCCGCTGGAAGAATATACTGGTTGGTGGAGAACACCGCGCCGATCCGCAGATACTCCCGCGTGGCAGTCTCCGCCACGCCCCGGGTCTCCTCCAAAAGGGACTGCCAGCGGTAGGCCAGCGGCAGAAACCGCTGCCCCGCCTCGGTCAGTTCAATGTGGCGGATGCCCTTGCCCCGGTGGAACAGCTGGGCGCCCACTTCCGCCTCTAATGCCTGGATCCGGTTGGTCAGCGTGGGCTGGGTGATAAACAGCGCCTCCGCGGCGGCGGTCAGCGTGCCGTGCTCCAGCACCGCCCAGAAGGTCTCCATATCCGTGTTGTTCACCGACGTTCCTCCCTCCAAAATATAAGTTTCGTCTATATTATACCGTGTTTTTATCCGTTTTACAAGGGCAAAAAGATGTGGTATGGTAAGAACACAACAAGAGAGGGACACCTTCCCTCCCCAACGAAGCGAAGAGTGGCGCCAACTTCTTCCGTCGTTTCAGAAATGGATCGGATATGACGTTTTACGTCAGAAAAGGAAGATGTACTATGAATAAAACTACCGCTATGATCGTTACCGTTGTGGCCGCTGTTCTGGCCATTGTCTGTTCCGTGCTGATGTGTACGCTGGCCAATGCCGGCACCGTCTGGGGCGTAGCCATGCTGGTCTGCTTCGTGGTTATGGTCGTCGGCCTGCTGAACAGCTCCGTTGTCAATGGATAACCCTCCCTTCCCTTTGTTTTCTCTATTTCTTTCTTATTTTCTCTCTTTGTTCCTGCATCCCTGTAAAAAGAAGAAACCGGACGAATGTCCGGTTTCTTCTTTTTTCCTATTGCTCCCGGGGCCACTGGCTGTTCCGGGGCAGCCCCAGAATATAGTCCGCACTGACGTGATAGTGCTGGCAGAATTTCACCAGATAGGCGATCGGCGGCGTGTTCTGCCCCGTCTCATAGCGGGCGATCTGCACCTGATGATAACCAATGGCCGCCGCCAGCTCCCGCTGGCTCTCGTCGTGGTCGATGCGAATGTCGATCATGCGCTGTATCATGTTATAAGCCCCCTTCGTGTTGACAAGCTTATAACATATGTGTTATAATTATCCCGCTTGATAGCACTTTTGCTATCATCTGTAAGGTGGGAGAGGAACACGGGGCTGCTGCATTCTGCGGCAGCCCCGTTGAACCCTGCACATTTCCGGATAAACACACCTTCCGCGCAGCGGCTTCTGTTTTCGGCCAAATCCGCTTTCCTCCGGAGGAACACAGCTCCCCACAAACCGGATAGAATGACTTGGGCGTGCCGCAAAATCCTTTGCGGCACGCCCATTTATTGATTTTTCTTTCTTTTTGCAGCCTGTGTTCCACCCGGAAGGCAGCCGCCGGATGTGGTGCTTTATCTCTTACAGGATGAACCCGCCGTCCACCGTCAGCACCTGCCCGGTGATAAAGTCCGCCTGCTCCGAGGCCAGAAACGCCGCCGCGCAGGCAATATCCTCCGGCGTACCCAGCCGCCTCATGGGGGTCTCCTCCGCCAGCTGGGGCAGCACCTCCGGCGGCAGCGCGTCCAGCATATCGGTCCTGATGACTCCCGGCGCGATGCAGTTGACCCGAATGTGGGTGGGCGCCAGCTCCGCCGCCAGCGAGCGGGTCAGCCCGATCAGCGCCGCCTTGGTGCAGGAATAGGTCACCTCGCAGCTGGCGCCCCGCTGTCCCCAGATAGAAGAAATGTTGAGGATGCAGCCCTCATGCTCCCGCAGCATAGGCGGCAGCACCGCCTGAATGGCGTGGTACGCCCCGTCCACATTGACCGAGAAATACCGGTGCCACATCTCGTCGCTGACATCCTGAAACAGGGACTGCCCCGCCACGCCGGCATTGTTCACCAGCAGGGAGACCTCTCCCCACTTGTCCGCAACGGCACGCACCATGGCCTGCACCTCCGCCCGCCGGGACACATCCGCCCGGCAGATCATGGCCTCATGTCCCTCCGCAGCCAACTCCGCCGCCAGACTCTCGGCGCAGTCCCGCCGAACCCGGTAGTTGATGCAGACTCTCCAGCCCTGCCGTGCCAGCCGGGCGGCTACCGCCCGGCCGATCCCCCGGCTGGCGCCGGTCACAAGCGCGATTTTTTCCATCATCTGTTCCTCCCTGCGGTGTGTTCGTTTTCTCCGCTATTGTACCCCATGGCCGCCCGGCTTGCAAGAGCAATGTCCCCATAACGTCCTTTTTTGTACCAATAACCGGGTTTTATGTACCAATAATGGTGGTTTATGTCCCCTTTTGCAGGCAACAAAAGGCAACAACGGGCAACAGCCCCATCAAAAAACGGTCTCCCAAGGAGACCGTTTTTCCTCACGACGACAGATGCCTGTCAAAATTGCCGCTTACACGGATCCCCTCCTGCACCACGATAAACGCGTGGGGATCGATCTCGTGCAACTCCGCTTGCAGCGTGATCACCTCATACTTGCTCAGGCAGACACACAGAACGTGTACCTGCTGGTGGGAGTAGCCGCCCTGACCTTCCCACAGGGTGAAGCTGCGATCCAGCCGATCCAGGATCACCTGATTCAGCCGATCGGGATCTTCCTTGGTGAAGATCAGCATCTGGACGGAAATATTCTGCTGGTGGACCCGATCCAGAAACAGCGCCTGAAACACCACATAGATGGCGGAATAGATGGCGGTGCTCAAATCAAACAGCACGGCGCACAGGGCATACAGCGCGGCGTTGAAGGTAATGGAGAACCTCCCTACCGTAAAGCCCTTGCCCAGCTTGCTGAGGTACAGCCCCAGCACATCCAGCCCGCCGGTGGAGCAGCCGCAGGTCAGGATCAAGCCGCTGGAAAAGCCGCTGATGATGCCGCCCAGCAGGCAGGAGGTCAGCTTATCGGCAATAATGGGGACAGCGGGAGACGGGATCACCGCCAGCGCCACGGAGTTCACCACCGTGACCACCGTCATGCCCAGAACGAACTCCCGCCCCAGTGAGCGCCATGCCAGCAGGATCAGCGGAATATTCACCAGCAGGTACAGGACGCCGGCCAGATCCACCGGAGTCTCCAGCCCCGTATTGGTCACGATCAGCGTACGAACCACCTGACACAGGCCGTACAGGCCGCCGCTATACATGCCCTGCGGCACGATGATCAGATTGATGCCGGCTGCCATCAAAATGCCGCCGAATACGCCCATGGCCAGCCGCAGCCACTTGTTCCGCTGCATCTTCTGAAACATAGGGGATCCCTCCTTCCACGGCGGAGCGCCGCCGTCCGATTCAACAGGATACGGCGCGAAACCGCGCCGTATCCTGTATTTTTTCGCATTTGCGAGGCGATTATAATATATCCCCCCGGGCTTGTCAAGGACTTCCGCGGCCTTTTTACAGGGAGAAGCGCAGACGGCTGTAGATATTCTGCCGCGCCCGCCGCAGGCAGCGGGAGACGGTGGATTTGTTTACTCCCAGCTCCCGGGCGATCTGGGTGCAGGTCATGCCCCGCTGAAACTGCATATGCAGCATCTGGCGCTGGCGGGGCGTCAGCTCCATCACGGCCTCCGGCAGACGGCGGCGCAGCCGCTGCATACGGCGGCTGTTGTCGCCGCCCTCCTGCTGCCATTGCGCCAGCTGGGTAAAATCAAAGCGTAAATCGTTCATCCTTATGATAGCTCCTGTCATAATAGTGGGCGGTCAGCCGCCAGAGGCTGCGGCACTGGGTCAGCAGGGGCGTCAGCTCCATCTCCCGCCGCCGCAGCGCGGCGCGCCGCGCCGGATCGCCGGTGAGCCGCTGCTCCTGCCGCAGCTGGGACAGGCGGCGGGACAGCAGTTCCGCCGAATAGGCGTAGTCCGCAGACAATTGTTGTAGTGTCATGAAACTTTTTCCTCCTCTTTGGTGGTGATCGCAAAAAATCATCGGCAAAAACCGGTCATTTTGTGAAGATTGTTGTTGACAAATAAAGTGAGTTCTGCTAATATAATCTTCGCTGGTAGCATGCTGGTGTAGCTCAGCTGGCAGAGCAGCTGATTTGTAATCAGCAGGTCGGGGGTTCGAATCCGTCCACCAGCTCCAATTTCATATGGGGGATTTCCCGAGTGGCCAAAGGGGACAGACTGTAAATCTGCTGGCAACGCCTTCGGTGGTTCGAATCCACCATCCCCCACCAAATCATCCTGACAGCTTTTGCTGTCGGGATGATTTTTTTCGGAAACAGCTCCGAACTGGACGACGGCCAAAGGCCGTTAGGAATCATGGCTTGCGGCGGGTTTGCCGCACCTCCTTTCTTTTCCGTTTTCACAAGAATCTTGAGAACACCGTTATCGTATCACAAGATTTTTGTTCTGTCAAGAACGGATTACAAGTTTCTTGTGATTTTTCTTGACAGATACCAATTTTCTTTGTAAAATAGGGCAAACGATACAAGTTTCTTGTTTAGGAGGGTATGCTATGAGTTTTGGCGAACAGCTACGGAAGCGGCGAGAGGAGCTGAACATGAGCCGTGACGAACTGGCGGAACGGGTGAAGGTCAGCCGCAGCGCCATCGGAAACTACGAGACCGGCATCAGCGTACCCAAGGAGGACGTGCTGCTGCGGATGTTTGACGCGCTGCAGGTGGATCCCAACTACCTGTATCAGGGCAGCTTCCGTCACGCCTTTGCCTTTTCCGACGAGGAGCGGCGGCTGGTGGAGAAATACCGCACCCTGCCCCTGAGCGCCCGGCAGCTGGTACACACCGTGGTGGAGGGGCTGGGCGACCTGCGGCAGGAGTGGATGCGGGAGGCGCCGGAGGAGGAGCTCCGCACCATTCCCCTGTACGCCTCCCCCGCGGCGGCGGGCTTTGCCGCGCCGGTATTTCAGGAGGACTATGAGCTGATCCCCGTTACCGGAGAGGTGCCGCGGGGCGCGGAGCTGGCGGTGCGGATCCAGGGGGACTCCATGGCACCGTGGATCGCCGATGGGGCGGTGGTCTATGTGAACCACGATCCGCTGCAAAACGGCGACGTGGGGATCTTCTGCGTGGATGGGGACATGCTGTGCAAGCAGTACTACCGCGACCCGCTGGGGATGGTGTATCTGTTTTCCCTGAACCGGCAGCGCGCCGGGATGGACGTGGTGTTTCACCGGGGCAGCGGCCGCAGTCTTACCTGCTTCGGGCGGGTAATGATGCACGGTTTGCCGCTGCCGGAATAATCCGTCCTCCGGGCGGGCATACTGAGAGCATTCCATATTGAATAAAGGAGTGTTCCGCTATGTACGCAAACGTGAACGAGAAGGCCTGCATCCGGTGCGGCCTGTGTCCCAGCATTTGCCCGGAGGTTTTTTCGCTGGAGGATGGGGAGAGCGCCCACGCCATTTCCGCCCCCGTGCCGGAGGACTGCCGCCTGGCGGCGCAGGAGGCCGCCGACAGCTGTCCCACGGGCGCCATCGGGATCCGGGAGTGAACACAAGAAAGGCCTCCCCTTACACGGGGAGGCTCTGTCTTTTGCGGCTTCAAAAATCTCCTCGCGTCCCGGAAAAAAATACTTTACAAGCTTGACTTTGTGTGGTATGCTATGTAAGCACGTTTCTGTGCGTAATGATGGCCGTCCGGCTTCGTTGTGCGGATCATTCACCTGTCCCCCGACGCAGCGGCACGGCAAAATAAACGAAAGGTGGAAACACACTATGATGCTGAAAGACCAGAAAACCGCGATCATCGAGAACAACCGTACCCACGCGACCGATACCGGCTCCCCCGAGGTTCAGGTGGCGATCCTGTCCGAGCGGATCAACCAGCTGACCGCGCACCTGAAGGTGCATCCCCATGACTTCCACAGCCGCCGTGGTATGCAGATGATGATCGGTAAGCGCCGCCGTCTGCTGGACTATCTGGCGAAGAAGGACATTGAGCGCTATCGTACCCTGATCGCCAAGCTGGGTCTGCGTAAGTAATTTGTTGAAACAGGGTGACGTGTTCTGCGCGTCACCCTTCTTTCACGTTTTGCCATCTGTGCCAAGACCGGCCTTTAGCAGTTGAAAATGCGCCGAAGGACTGCACTTCGGGGTGTTTTCAAGTGCTAACGGTGGTGGCGGCAGGAATGACAAGACCATATTTTACAAAAAAGGAGAACTGTCATGTCAACGATCATCACCCATCGCCAATTCCCCCAGTATCACAAGTACACCATGGATCTGGCCGGCCGTCCCCTGAGCCTTGAGGTGGGCAAGCTGGCGGAGCTGGCCAACGCCGCCGTTATGGTAGGCTATGGCGACACCCGCGTGCTGTGCTGCGTCACCGCCGCGCCCCGTCCCCGTGACGGCATTGATTTCTTCCCCCTGAGCGTGGACTTCGAGGAGAAGCTGTACTCGGTGGGCCGGATCCCCGGCAGCTTCAACCGCCGCGAGGGCCGTCCCGGCGAGAAGGGCATCCTGACCAGCCGTGTCATCGACCGTCCCATTCGCCCCCTGTTCCCCTATGACTTCCGCAACGACGTGTCCGTGATGTGTACCGTCATGGCGGTGGATCACGACTGCTCCCCCGAGATCGCCGCGCTGATCGGCACCTCCGCCGCGCTGGCGATCTCCGACATCCCCTGGAACGGCCCTGTGGGCGCTCTGAAGGTGGGTCTGGTGGACGGCAAGCTGGTGCTGAACCCCGACAGTGAGCAGCGCAAGGTCAGCGATCTGGATGTGACGGTGGTCTCCACCGGC
>CAKTKM010000026.1 GCA_934569425.1 uncultured Oscillospiraceae bacterium | reverse complement strand
ATCTCCATGCGCTCCAGCGCCGCCACGTCCGAGTGCATGTACCGCACGCGGATGCCGTTCTGCCGGAAATGGGCGGTCAGATCCTCTGCCATCCGCTTGGTGAGGGTGGTCACCAGCACCCGCTCATTCCGCTCCGCCCGGGCGCGGATCTCGGCGGACAGGCCGTCGATCTGCCCCAGTACGGGACGCAGCTCAATGCGGGGATCCAGCAGACCGGTGGGGCGGATCACCTGCTCCACCACCTGATCGGCGTGGGTCTTCTCATACTCGCCGGGGGTGGCCGAAACGTAAATGGCCTGATGGAACCGCTCTTCAAACTCCTCGAATTTCAGCGGCCGGTTGTCAAAGGCGCAGGGGAGACGGAAGCCGTAACGCACCAGACTCTCCTTGCGGGCGTGGTCGCCGTTATACATGGCACGCACCTGCGGCAGCGTCACATGGCTCTCATCCACAAACAGCAGGAAATCATCGGGGAAGAAGTCCAGCAGCGTCATGGGCGGCGAACCGGCGGGACGCTGGGAGATGATGCGGGAATAGTTTTCGATACCGGAGCAATAGCCCAGCTCCGTCATCATTTCCATGTCGTATTCCGTCCGCTGGCGCAGGCGCTGCGCCTCCACCAGCATGTTGTTATCCTCGAAATATTGCAGGCGCTCCGCCAGCTCCTTTTTGATCTGGGACATGGCGGCATCCATCTTATCCTTGGGCGTCACATAGTGGTTGGCGGGATAGACCGCCACATGGTTCAGCGTTTTGATGGCCGCGCCGGTAACGGGATGGAACTCCGTGATTCGGTCGATCTCATCGCCGAAGAACTCCACCCGGATGGCGCGGTCCTTGTAATAGGCGGGGTACAGCTCCACCGTGTCGCCCCGCACCCGGAATACGTTCCGCTGGAACGCCACGTCATTACGCTCGTAGCGATCCTCCACCAGACGGCGCAGCAGCTCGTCCCGATCCATGGTCATCCCCGTCCGCAGGGAGATCATCATTTTCTCGAAATCCTCCGGCTCACCCAGACCGTAGATGCAGCTGACGGAGGACACCACGATCACATCCCGCCGCTCCAGCAGCGCACAGGTGGCGCTGAGCCGCAGCCGGTCGATCTCCTCATTGGTGGAGGCGTCCTTTTCAATGTAGGTGTCGGTGTGGGGGATATAGGCCTCCGGCTGGTAGTAATCGTAGTAGGAGACGAAGTATTCCACGGCGTTTTCGGGGAAAAACTCCCGAAATTCCTCGCAGAGCTGGGCGGCCAGCGTTTTGTTGTGCGCCAGCACCAGCGTGGGACGCTGTACCTGTTCGATGACCTTGGCCATGGTGTAGGTCTTGCCGGAACCGGTCACGCCCTTGAGCACCTGCTCCCGCAGGCCATTCTCCACGCCTTCGGCCAGCCTGGCGATGGCCTGCGGCTGATCGCCTGCGGGGGAATATTCGGAATGCACTTTGAATTGCGGCATAGGTGGTCTCCTTACAGTAAATATCCGCTCTGGTTCATGCTGACGAAATCGTTGTCCGCCACGATGATGTGATCCAAGAGCCGAATGTCCATGGTCTTCAGGGCGTCCCGTACCCACAGCGTCACCGCCCGGTCGCTTTCCGAGGGCAGCGCAACGCCGCTGGGATGATTGTGCGCCAGCACAACGGCGCTGGCGCCGGTCAGCAGGGCGTTTTCCACCACCTGACGTACCGACAGGGATGTGCAGTCGGCGCTGCCCTGCGACAGCTTTTTGCAGCTCAGCAGCTTGCCCTTTCCGTCCAGACAGGCCTGATACAGCATTTCCTGCCGCTCCTGTCCCAGCAGCTCCAGAAAGAATCTGCCGCATTTCTCCACACTGTTCAGCACCCGCTCTTTGCCCACAGAACGCATGGCGCGCCTGTGTACCGCCGGCAGCAACGTCAGGTACAGCGCCGCGTTTTCGCCCACGCCGTCCACCTTCGCCAGCTCCTCCGCGGGGGCATTGAATACATTTTGCAGGGAGCCGAATTTTTGCAGCAGCCGGTGGGCGATCTCGTTGGTGTCCCGCCGGGGGAGGGCATAGTACAGCACCAGCTCCAGCACCTCGTGGTCGGCGAAGCCGTCCAGTCCGTTCCGGCGGAACAGCTCCTTTTTCCGCCCGCGGTGTCCGTCGTGCAGACCCATGGCTTCGCCCTCCTTTCCCATAAATGCGGATTTTTTGTCAATAATACAGTATACCACACCGCGCTTCTTTGCACAAGGCGTTTCTAAAACATTTTTTCGATTTCTGTGAAAAAAATCAATACCACTCTTGACAAGACCTTTTTTTTGACATACTATAACAAATAAAGGTATGTTCACCGGTAGGTAAGGCTACCGCGAGGGATATGGGCTGCTGCCGCGAAATGGTGGAGACACTATGAGTTGGTTTGAGCAGGTACTATCGAAACCAAGGTAGTATCTAACGTAGCTTCACCGCCCCGCGATGCTAAAGCTTGTAACGGTAGGGCAGAGGCTTTTTGCATAGAGCTTCCCGCTACACCGCAGCGCCTGCCGCTGGGGTGTCTTTTTATGCCCTGCGGCACGGAGAAAGTACAGAAAGGAGGAACGTGGCATGATCGATCTGGAAAACAAGATGGACGGACTGCTTGACGAGATCAGGGAGATGATCCGGGAAAAACGTTACGCCGATCTCCGTGACATGTTCCTGCCGATGGAGCCGGCGGATATTGCGCTGATCCTTGAGGAGGCGGGGCCGGAGGCCATGCCGCTGCTGTACCGGCTGCTGCCGAAGGAGACGGCGGCGGAGGTATTCGTCGAGCTGGAGAGCGAGAGCCAGGAGATGCTGATCAACGGCTTCTCCAATACCGAGCTGAAGGAAGTGCTGGACGAGCTGTATCTGGATGACGCGGTGGACATTGTGGAGGAGATGCCCGCCAGTGTGGTGATCCGTATTCTGGACAAGGCCACGCCGGAAATGCGCAAGTCCATCAATGAGATCCTGAAATATCCCGAGGACAGCGCCGGCTCCATTATGAATATGGAGTTTCTGTCCCTGAAGAAGGACATGACAGTGGCGGACGCCTTCAAGCGGATCCGCCGCATCGGCGGTGAGCTGGAGACTATCAATATCCTGTACGTTACCGATCCCCGCCGCAAGCTGCTGGGCGTGCTGTCTGTCCGCGATCTGCTGCTGGCGGACGAGGAGGATCTCATCGAGGACATCATGGATCCCGATGTGGTCTGGGCCAAGACCACCGATGACAAGGAGGACGTGGCGCAGGCGCTGAGCAAGTACGACTTCCTGGCCATGCCCATTGTGGATCTGGAGAAGCGGCTGGTGGGTATCGTCACCGTTGACGACGCTATGGACGTCATCGAGGAAGCCACCACCGAGGACTTCGAGAAAATGGCCGCTATGCTGCCTTCGGACAAGCCCTATCTCCGCGCCGGTGTGTTTGACACATGGAAGGCTCGTATGCCGTGGCTGCTGATCCTGATGTTGTCGGCTACCTTTACCGGTATGATCCTGACCCGTTACGAAAACGCGCTGGCGGCCTGTCTGGTGCTGAACGCCTATATCCCCATGCTGTCGGGTACCGGCGGTAACTCCGGTACGCAGGCGTCTGTGGCGGTGATCCGCGCCCTCAGTCTGGGGGAGGTGGATTTTTCCGATGTGCTCGCCGTGCTGTGGAAGGAGATCCGTGTGGCCTTTTTGTGCGGCGCGGCGCTGGCGGCGGCCAATTTTGTGAAAATGCTGCTGGTGGACCGCACGCTGCTGGGCAACAGCGAGGTGACGCTGCCGGTGTGCCTTGTGGTGTGCCTGACGGTGATGTTCGTGGTGATTTTCGCCAAGTGTGTGGGCTGTTCGCTGCCGCTGCTGGCGGAGAAGATCGGCCTCGATCCGGCGGTGATGGCCAGTCCGTTCATCACCACCATCGTGGATGCCACCAGTCTGCTGATCTATTTCACGCTGGCGTCGGCCATCCTTGGTATTTGAAAAATTTTCAATTGTATACTCCTGTGTTTCACGGACACAATAAGGTCGGGCAGACGGAAAGCCGCGCTTTCCGCGCCTGACCTTATTTTTTACTTTCGGGAGGATACCACTATGAGCAATTACGACAAGACCGGCTGCACCAACGACGGCTGCCAGTGTACCCCTAACAGCGCCATCAACTGCACCGTGACCAGCTGCGCCCACCACTGCAAGGACGTGGATCGCTGCGGCCTGAACTCCATCCAGGTGGGTACTCATGAGACCAACCCCTCTATGGATCAGTGTACCGACTGCCAGAGCTTCCGCAAGATGTAACTGCTGACGCGAAAGACCGCCTGCGGGCGGTCTTACATAGGAGGGGAGCGACATGAAGCAGAAGACGAAGCTGGCCATCTCCGGGGCGGCGGCGGGACTGGTAAACGGATGCTTCGGCGGTGGCGGCGGCATGGTGATGGCACCGCTGCTGAACCGTTGGTGCGGCCTGGAGCAGAAGCGGGCGCTGGCCACCTGCGTGGGGGTGATCCTGCCCTTCTGTGTGCTGTCAGCGGCTATTTATATGCTGCGGGGCGGCTTCGACTGGCACTTGGCGCTGCCCTATCTCATCGGCGGCGGGATCGGCGGTGCGGTGGGCGGACTGCTGTTTCAAAGGGTCAGCGCTCTGTGGCTGCGGCGGATCTTCGCGCTGTTCCTGCTGTACGGCGGCGTGAGGTACCTGCTGTGACGGACTGGCTTTTTCCGCTGCTGACGGGCGTGGCCACCGGGATCCTGTCGGCGTGGGGCGTGGGCGGCGGCACGTTGCTGCTGCTTGTCATGACGCTGTTTCTGGGGGTGGATCAGCGGACGGCGCAGGGCATCAACCTGCTGTATTTCCTGCCCTCTGCCGGCGCGGGGCTGCTGTTCCACCGGAAAAACGGCATGCTGGACAAGGCGGCGCTCCGCCAGGCAGTGCCATGGGGGCTGGCAGCGGCGGCGCTGGGAGCATGGGTGGCCACCGCCGTGGACACGGCGCTGCTGCGGATCCCCTTCGGCCTGTATCTGCTGGCGGCGGGGATCGTGACGCTGATAAAAAAAGAATGAACCGCATTGCGGTTCATTCTTTTTTTATCCGTTTTGATTGGCTCGCAGAACCACAGACACATCAAAGGTCTGTCCGTCCCGCAGCAGGGTAAGGGTCATGGTGTCGCCGATCACATGCGCACGGCGTGCCGCCAGCACATCGGCAGTGGAGAACACCTCTCGGCCATCCACCGCAGTGATCACGTCTCCGGCCTGCGCGCCGGCCTCCTCGGCGGAGGTGCCTTCGGTGACGTACTCAATGACGGCAGCGGTGCCGCCGTCCTCCAGCTCATAGGTGGCCACCATCAGTCCCAGCGTGGGGGTACCGTAAAACTTGCCGTTGGCGATAATATCGTTCACCACAAAATAGACGCTGCAGATCGGCAGAGCGAAGCCCAGACCCTCCACCGCAGCCTCCTCCGCGCCGCCGGTGCCGCTCATTTTCAGCGTGTTGATGCCGATGACCTGCCCATAGCGGTTGATCAGGGGGCCGCCGGAGTTGCCGTTGTTCAGCGCGGCGGTGGTCTGCAGCACGTTCAGCGTGCGGCCTTCCAGCTTCACATCGCGGTTGACGGCGGACAGCAGTCCCTCCGTCAGCGTACCCCGCAGCTCGATCCCCAGCGGGTTGCCGATGGCGTACACATGGTCACCAACCTCTGCCAGATCGCTGTTGCCGAACTCGGCAGTGGGCAGCCCTTCGGCGTCTGCCAGCTTCAGCACGGCGATGTCCTCGTCTGTGTCGTAGCCCACCAGCTCGGTGTCATAGGTGACGCCGTTGGAAAGCGCCACCCAGCACTCCTCGCCGCCGGAGATCACATGGGCGTTGGTGATCACATAGCCGTCGGAGGTCATGATGACTCCGGTCCCCACCGAGGCGCTGGAACCGTTTTGCGCCACCACCAGAACGGTGGCAGGGTTCACTCTGGCGTAGACCTGCTGGGCGGTCAGCTCCTCGCCCAACGTGTCGGTAATGGTCATTTTTACGGATGGGTCATAGCTGTCCACCAGCGGAATGGTGGTGCGCTGACCGGCAAAAATATCAACGATGCTGCTGGCATCGTGGTCGCCCTGATCCGGAAAAGCATCCGAACCGTCATCGGGGACATAGCCGGCATTACGCCACAGCAGTGCGGCGACCACCATGATCACCGCCACCAGTCCCATCACGCCCAGAAAGATCCACAGTCCCAGCCGTTTCTTCCTGCGGGGGGGACAGGGCGGCACCGGGCGGACGCCTTCCGGCAGCGGTCGGTGGTGGACGTAATAATCCACGACCTCGCTGCCCTGACGGGGGACATACCAGTCCACCACCTCCCGCGGGTCTGCCTGCGGCTGCGTTTGTTCTCTTACTTCATCCATCATGTATATTACCTCTCGGTGTTGTGGGGGGAGGACAGCTGCAGCGTGAAGTCAAAGGAGGTCAGACCGTTCTCACTGGTAACGGTGATGCGCTCCTTGTGCTGCGCCAGTATGGTTTTCACCACATACAGTCCCAGACCGTAGCCGTCCTTGTCCTCGCTGCGGGATTTATCGGATTTGTGGAACCGCTCGAACAGCAGGGGGATCTCCTCCGGCGCAATGGTGGCACCGTGGTTGCGGACGGAGATAATGGCCTTTTCATCGTTGGTGGCCAGCCCCAGATACAGCGCGGTTTTGGGTGCGGCAAACTTGGCCGCGTTTTCCAGCAGGTTATAGATCACCTGCGTGATCAGATCCCGGTCGCCCTGCACCATGGTGGGATCGTCGGGAATGTTGGCCTCTACGTCCAGACCGCGCTCGTTGATCTTCTGCTCCATGCTCAAAAGGGCAATGCGCATGACCTCGCAGATGTCGAAGTCCTCCTTCTTCATCTCCTTGGACTGGATCTGGGAGATGTCCAGCATCCGCCGCACCAGACGGCTGAGACGGCGGCTCTCGTCGGAGATGATCTGCAGATAGTGCCGCTCCCGCTCCGGCGGAATGGTGCCGTCCAGAATACCGTCGGTGTAGCCGGCAATGGTGGTCATGGGGGTCTTCAGCTCGTGGGACACATTGGCGATGAAGTCCCGCCGCTGCCGCTCCGTCTCCGCCAGAGAGTCCGCCATGGCGTTGAAGGACTGCGCCAGCTCGCCGATCTCATCGCTGCGATCCAGCTCCGGGATCCGCACGTCAAAGTCACCGGCGGCATAGGCGCGGGTGGCCTGCACCATATCGGTGATGGGCTTGATCTGCCGCATGGAGGTGACGGAGCTGGCCAGAAAGGCGATCAGCAGGATGATGGCGGAGGTCATCAGAAACAGGCCGATGAACGAGCGCCATACCTGCATGATCTCCGATTCGTCCATTACCGCCAGCACGATGCCCAGCAGGAGGCTGTCCTGCCCCTGCACCGGCACGGCCACCGCGAACTTCTTGGCGCTGTAGGTTCCGTTTACATTGCTGCGTCCCTGATACAGCGCCTTTTCCGAGCGGATGCCGTCCACGATGTCCTGCGGAATGGTAATGCTGCGCCCCACCAGATCCTCGTCGGTGGTCAGCAGCACGTTGCCCTCTGCCGAGCAGATGAGGAAGTCCACATCCGTCATGCGGGAGGCCATGTCCGCCAGCTTGCGCAGGGCGGCGCCCTCGTCGATGCTCTCGTCACCGGCGGCGGCAAAATAGTCGGCGGATACCTGCGCGATCAGCTCTGCACGGGTGCGCATCTCGCCCCGCTTTTCCGCCGTGGTGGTGCCGTAGGTGAGGGTAAAGAAGCTGACACCCAGCAGCAGCAGTGTCAGCAGCACCATACCGGCCGTCAGCGCGAACTGATGCCAGTACAGGCTGTTGAATGTCCGTTTTACCTGTCCGATCATGACGGCTGCTTCACTTCAAATTTGTAGCCTACGCCCCACACGGTCTTTAGCGCCCACTGGTCGGAGACGTTCTCCACCTTCTCCCGCAGACGCTTGATGTGTACGTCCACGGTGCGGCTGTCGCCGAAATAGTCGAAGCCCCACACCTCGTCCAGCAGCTGATTGCGGGTATAGACCCGGTTGGGCGTTACCGCCAGATGATATAAAAGCTCCAGCTCCTTGGGGGGCGTGTCCACCTTCTTGCCGTCCACCAGCAGCTCATAGCTGTCCAGATCGATCACCAGCTTATCGTACACCAGCCGCTTGCGGGTGTCGTCGGGAATCTCGCTGCGGCGCAGCACGGCGTTGATGCGAGCCATCAGCTCCTTCATCTCAAAGGGCTTCACCAGATAGTCGTCGGCACCCATCTCAAGGCCGGTGATCCGGTCGGTCACATCGCCCTTGGCCGTCAGCATAATGATGGGGGTCTTCCCCTTTTCCCGGATGTGGGCGCACACCGCCCAGCCGTCCATCACCGGCAGCATGATGTCCAGCAGCACCATATCCGGCGCCTTGGCGTCGTATTCCTCCACGGCCTTGCCGCCGTCATAGGCGATACGGACCTCAAAGCCCTCTTTTTCCAGATACATGCGGATCAGGTCGGAAATGTTGTGGTCGTCCTCCACCACAAGGATGTTGCGTGCCATATGCAAAAGCCTCCCAATGTGTCTTTTCTATTGATTATATCGAAGAGAAACGGTCTTTCCTGAACATTTTGTAAACAACATCATAGTATAGCACACTTTTTATCCTTTGTATAGTCCGATCGTCACGCCGGTGTAGTACCATTGCAGGATCTCCTGCCAAGATTTTCCCTCCTTGGCCAGCGCGTTGGCGCCATACTGGCTCATGCCTACGCCGTGGCCGTAGCCGGTGACGCGGAAGGTGACGGAATCCTTCGCCGCCTCCACTGTAAAGACGGCGCTCCGCAGGCCGTACAGGCTCCGCAGCTCCTTGCCGCTGACGGACACGCCGCCCACCACGGCGGAGGCCACCCGCCCCGTGTCCGTCATCACCATATCGGTGATCCAGCCGGATGTATCGCCGGACAGCTTGGCGTCGGCGTGGGCCTTCAGGAAAACGGAGCGGAATTCCTCGCCGGTAAAGGTACTGACGCTGTAATAATTGGGGACGCTGTCGGGGGATTCCGGCGTTTTGACGCTGACAAGGTACGGCAGCTCCGCCGCCCACACATCGCCGCTTCCGGCGGTGACGCCGGCGGAGGAGGAGTGGAACACCGCCATAATAGGCGCGCCGTCATACAGCACCACCTGTCCGTCGGTGTCGGCCACCGCCTGTTGGATCTTCTGCTCGTACCGGGCAAAGCTGCCGCCCCATTTGGCCTTGGCCTCTTCCTCACTGAGCCATGCCGTGCAGCAGCCCGGATCGGTGCATACGTCCGCATCGGGGTGACTGTCCTTCGCGCCCGCCGCCATGCGGTAGTAGAGATAGGTGCGTTCCGCCACGGCCTGTGCCTTCAGCGCCTCCTCCTCAAAGGTGGCGGGCATTTCGCCCCGCACTACGCACCGCAGATATTCCGCCGCCGTCAAAGTCTCCACATGGCCGTCGTTCCACAGCCGCACCGTGTGGGCAGCGTCGGAGCCTTCGCCGCTCTCCGGGGCGCTCTGTTCCGCGGCGGCCGCCGGTTCCTCCTGCGGTGTATCTCGCGCCGCTCCCGCCCATACCGGCAGGAACAGCAGCATCCAGAGCAGTACCCCCGCCGCCACAGTCCGTTTCATATGCGATCCCTTCCTTTCTACCTGCCAGTGTAGGGAGCAAACGCCGCGAAAACGGGGGAAACAACAGATGTGACAGCATCCGGAAAAACATTTAATACTTTTGTAATAGTTCTTTACGATGATTTTTAACAACCCTCGGGTATCTTAGTATATGCAAGAAACAAAAAACTTTTTTCATCAATCTTCCTGCCATAATAAGCCGAGGGCGTTTCGCCTTCGGCTTTATGGTTTTTATTCATACTGGCGCAAAGCATACGCCCCGACGCACCGTATGGGCGGCGGGGTGTTCTTGTTTCATTCAGCAATCGGAACCATCCTTCAGAACGGCGTCGAATTCCGTGTACTCCGCCGCCGCGCTGTCAGGAATGGCCACGGTGATGAACCAGCCGGCCGTATCACAGGTTACGATCTCCGCGTGGGTCGTTTCCGCGATGTAGACGCACAGGCTCGTGCCGTCGCCGGTGATGGTGTCCACCGCAAAGCGGTACGTGCCGCTGCGGGCTCCCACATATACCAGCAGCAGGGCGTTTTCGGAGAAGAACGTCTCGCCGTATTGTTCTGTTGCCTCGTTGAAGGACGGTATCCCATCATATTTGTAAAGGCTGGAAGAGAGGCGCTCCGGATAGTCCAGTGAATCCTTGAACTGTATCCATTCCTCCAGCGTGTCAAATGTATAGACCGGGAAATGGACAACGCTGCTGATAGGCATTTTATCTGCATTCAATGCACCGGAATAAAACCCCTCCATTCCTGAGGTGCCAACCTCACTCACGGTGGTGTCGGGGCGCTCCATCCAAGTCGTGTCGATGGGTTTTCCGCCGCAGCCCGCCGTGCTCAACAGAAGAAGGGAAACGAAAAGGGAACAGATCAGCTTTTTCATGGAATATACCTCCTGAAAATAGTGGGGCATTTACTTGTAAGACGGGAATTTTTGCTGATATGTTTCGAAAATTTACGTTTTTTCGTATTTTTCTTATTTCCGCAGCTCTCTGAAAAACTTCGACAGCACCGCCTGACACTCCTCCGCCAGAATGCCGCCTACCAGCTGGGGATGGTGGGGGAAGTTCTCCATGAACAGGTTCAGTACGCCGCCGCAGGCGCCCATGGCACGATCCCGCGCACCGTAGAACACCCGCCGCACCCGTGCGTTCAGAATGGCGCCCGCGCACATGGGACAGGGCTCCAGCGTCACATACAGGTCGCAGTCCTCCAGCCGCCAGGAGCCGAGGCTCTCGTTGGCCTGCGCCATGGCTTCCATCTCCGCGTGGGAGAAGACCGCCTGCTTTTCCTCCCGCCGGTTGCGTCCGCGGCCGATCACCGCGCCATCCCGGACGATCACGCAGCCCACCGGCACCTCGCCGTGTGCCGCGGCCTCCCGCGCCAGCGCCAGTGCCTGCACCATATAGTCCTCATGGGTCATGTGTGTGCCGCCCCTTTCTCAAGAGATCTCAAAATTTTCCGGTTAAACTCCGTCATAATTGTCCAAACTACTCGTACACTATTGGCAGGGGAAGCATGACCGCCCTGCCGCCGACGAGGAGGACATCACCATGGCAAAAGCAAAAAAGGATACCCTGTGGCCCACCGACAAGGAGCTGCGGCAGGAGCTGGATCGGATCAACCAGCAGCTGAAGGAGGCCTACGACCGGTTCAACTACGTCTGCGAGCCGGAACTGGTGGAGGCCAGCATTTTCGAGATCAATGCCCTGAAGGCCAAATATGACTATTTGCTGCGGTGTATCAAAGAGCGCTCCGGCGTGCCGGTAAACCGCCGGACGGCCGCGCCGGCAGAGCCGTCCTGCGTGGCCGCGTCCGCCGTGAAGGGAGGCAATCCATGTCGGTCGTAGAAAAAGTATCGCTGGGGCTGGTGCTGCTGTTCCTGCTGGTGGCCATCTGGCGGCTGTTCAAAACGCCGCTGAAGCTGGTGCTGCGTCTGGCAGGCAATACCGCGCTGGGGTTCGGCGCCCTGTGGGCGCTGAACCTTACCACAGCCTATACGGGGCTGAGTCTGGGATTGAACCTGTTCAACGCCCTGACGGTGGCGGTTCTGGGGCTGCCGGGTTTTTGCCTGCTGCTGTTGGTCAAGTGGGTGCTGGGTACATAAGAAGAACAGGTGCGGCAGGGGTCAGGCCCTGCCGCATTTGTTTTGCGGCAAGCAAAAAGTTATGCAGAGGGTCTCATCCATTGGCCGGTAGCGGCATTCTTTTGCAAAACGAGTGCATACCCGCCGTCGGGGCGATTGAAAAAGATCTCCGTATCCTCCGGTGCGATGGAGAGCAGAAAGGTGATTTTTGTACCCAATGAGCTGTTCGGTCCGCCAAACGTGTGATAGAAGGTCAGGTAATGCGGCTTCACACCGCCGCCGTCATGCTGATACCCTCTGACATATCCCATGGATGACGCCGTTTGCACGTCAAGCCGGATCGCCGTTCCATCCTCTGCAACGGAATAGTCCGTCAGAAAGACGTCTGTGCATTTCCGAAAGCCTGTTCCGATGAAGAAGGCGGCGCAGATACATACGATCACAAGTGCCGCTAATAGTTTCCTTTTCACGCTGCTGTCCCTCCCAGTTTCCGTTTTCCCATACACGAAAGCCGTGTCACTTCTCCGTTTGTTCCAGATTCCATCCGTACAGCGGATACCGCTGTAGGCTGCCGAAGAGCTTCTGCTTCAGGTCGGGATACCGTTCCTCCAGCGAAGCGATCAGCTCCTTCACCTCCTGCCGGCGGCTGTGGCCGTCCATGGGGCAGGGGTTGTGAACGATGGGCAGTCCCTCCCGCTGTGCTACCCGGCGGATGTCCTCCTCGTGGCAGTACAGCAGCGGGCGGATCTGGGTGATGCCGGTGCGGTCAAGGTACGTCACCGGCTGAAAGCAGCCGATACGTCCCTCGAAAAGCAGGTTCATCAGCAGCGTCTCCACCGCGTCGTCATAGTGATGCCCAAGCGCGATCTTGGAGATGCCCCGCTCCGTCAGGGCGGTGTTCAGGCTGCCACGCCGCAGCTTGGCGCACAGCGAGCAGGGATTTTTCTCCTTCCGCTCCTCAAAAATGATCTGATACACCGGCACCTGGATTCGGGTGTAGGGGATCTCCCATTCCTCGCACAGCTTTGCCACGGCGGAAAAGTCCATCTCCGGCATCCCCATTTCCATGGTGATGGCCTCCACCGTGAAGGGGATGGGATAGAAGTCCCGCAGCCGTACCAGCGCCGCCAGCGTCAGCAGGCTGTCCTTTCCGCCGCTGACACCCACGGCGATCCGGTCGCCCGCCTCGATCATATGATAGTCCTCCACACACCGGCGGACAAGCCCCAGAATACGCTGCATACGATGTACCCTCCAAAAGTGAAAATAAGAAATCAGAAAACAAGAGCAAACGGGAGAAAACGAGAGAAAACATAAGATGTTTTCCTTGTAAATCAAAACGGTGTTGACATTCTCCGCGCCTTATGCTATAAATATCCTTGCGCGTTTAGCGCGTCTCCTTACGATTTTAGCAAGGAGACACGAAAAAGTAAAGCAAAATACATTATAATAAATTTGGAGGAAAAACACCATGTCCACTTTTATGGCAAACAAGGCCAACATCGAGCGCAAGTGGTATGTCGTTGACGCCGCCGGCAAGCCTCTGGGCAAGACCGCCGTCGTCGTGGCCGACCTGCTGCGCGGCAAGGGCAAAGTCACCTATACCCCCCACGCTGACTGCGGCGATAACGTCATCGTTATCAACGCCGGCAAGGCTGTGCTGACCGGCAACAAGATGGAGCAGAAGTATTACCGCACCCACTCCGGCTGGATCGGCGGCCTGAAGGAGACCAAGTACCGCATCCTGATGCAGGACAAGCCCGAGCTGGCCATGCGCGTGGCCGTCCGCGG
>CAKTKM010000025.1 GCA_934569425.1 uncultured Oscillospiraceae bacterium | reverse complement strand
GTACATGACCCCCGACATGTCCCCCTTCGATCTCAGCGGCGGGCATCTGGACGTGCCGGACGACGAGTACGGCGTGTGGTATGTGGATCTTATGGACAACCCCGGCCGGTACGAGGGGGTCACCGTTACCTTTAAGGCGCTGATGTGCCATTCCAAAAAATTCAAGGGCGTTCACTGCCCCGGCCGCTTTGCCATGGTCTGCTGCGACAAGGATATGCAGTTCCTTGCACTGGTGTGCCGCGGCGAGGGACTGGACAGGTTCAAGAACCGCGACTGGGTGGAGCTGACCGCCACCGTCCGCAAGGAGAACTGCGAGGCGTATCAGGGTGAAGGCCCCGTTCTCTATGTCACCGACATTCACACCACAGAAAAGCCGAAAAACGAAGTGGTCTCATTTTAACAGGCGGAATGTCCAAGACCTCCGGCGCATGCCGGAGGTCTTGGTGTCATTTTATGGTTTTGCTGTTGTTCAGCACCATCACGCTGTAGAGGAACAGCACGTCTTCGCTGCCGTCAAGGGTGACATACCGGCTGACCAGCTGGCTGGCCAGATACCGGATGTCCACCGCGTAGATCGTGCGGTACTGCTGTGCCAGCAGCGGGATCAGGCTGCTGGCGAAGGAGTCCCGAAACACCACCAGCGTTTTGTCAGTGGCCGACAGGGGACTGTCCACCCGCAGCAGGGACTTGCTGCCTTGCAGATAGAGGTCATAGGGGGTGTCTGTGTCCACGGCGGACAGGTCATACAGGGCTTCCTGCCGCTGTGTCTCATAGTCATAGACGGTACAAGCCTCCAAGGCCGGATCCGTCAGATACCGCAGCGTGTCCGCCGTCAGGAACGTGTCTGTCTGCCGGGCGTAAGCGCCGTAAAAAGAAACATCCATGGTATGCTCCTGAAAATCCTGCGTCAGCTCTCCGCCCATGGCCTCCAGCAGCGCCTGTGCCACGCCCGTCAGCCGCTCCTGCCGCCAGTGGGGATCGGTACGGTAATAGTCCTCCAGCGTCAAAAGCGGAACAATGTCCGCGTATTGGACGAAATCCAGCTGCTCCAGCAGCGCGTTCGCGGTCTCATCGGCGGACGCGGGAACATAGCCGTCAGGCGGCATCATGAAGCTGCCCTTGTCGGGGATCACCGAAAGATAGATCCGTCCTTCGTTGGCGGTCAGGTCACTTTCGTATAGCTGCCGGAATTTTTTTCCGGCGTATTGCAGGGAATTTTCATCCAAGGACGTTTCGGTGGCGGCGGCATAGCCGTCACGGACAAACACCGCAGGAAGCGCCCCCTGCGGCGGCGCTTCCTGTTCCGGTATCCATTTTGCCGCGCCCAGCAATATGGCGCAGCTCAGCAGCACAAAGGCCGCCCGCTTCACGACGCTGCCCTTCACGCCTGAACGGCTTCGTCGTACACCAGCTCCATGCCGAAGATCCCGCTCAGACGGCTGGAAAAGGCATCCACCAACTCATCAGCGCCGAAGGCCACGACCACATACTCATCCCGAACGGCCACCACCACCTTGTCGGGGAAGCCGCACATCCAGCGGTTGCCCTGAACGGCATCCCGCAGCTCCGCCGCCAGCGCCTGCACATCACCGGCGGCGTGATAGGCCGCGGCAGTGAAGGTATTGGCATTCAGCATGTGGGTCAAGGATGCGGCTTCGTCCACCTGCGCGTTCTCCGGCAGCACCAGATTGTGTTCAGCCAGAGACCGGTCGGTCAGGTCAAAGGCAGCGGGGGCATTCTCCACCATCTGTCCGGCATCGGGGCCGCCGCCGACAACGGAGAACTTCTCGTCCTCGCCATAGTCGTTCCACACGGTCTCCAGCAAGGCCAGCGCGCTGGTGATCTCGGCGGGCTTGTCACCGTTCGGTTTGTCATTCTTGGTGTCGTTTCCGCCGCCGCAGGCCACAAGGGACAGCGCCATGACCAGCGCCAGCATCAGTGCAAGAATTTTTTTCATCAAAAGTATCCTCCTTAGTTTTCCACAGATCGTGTGGGTCTGCCCTTTAGACGCAGACCCGCACGATTTTGTTCCCGGAAATTATAGCCAGCTCTGGTCAAATCCATAAGGCAGCAGCTCCCGCAGGGCAAATTTCTTCGCCTCGCCCGCCTTATTGAGACAGATGACCTCCATCTCCGGCGCAAACTCCATCATCACCTGTCGGCAGGTACCGCAGGGTACGCAGAAGTCATCGCTCCGTCCGGCAATGGCGATACGTACAAAGTCCCTGTGTCCCTCGCTGACGGCTTTGACGATGGCGGTGCGCTCGGCACAGATGGTGGCGCCATAGGCGGCGTTTTCAATGTTGCAGCCGGTAAACACCGTTCCGTCGGCGCACTCCAGCGCCGCCCCTACCGGGAAGTGAGAATAGGGGATATAGGCTCTATCCAGCATCTCTACGGCCTTTTGGCAAAGCTCTTTTTCCGTCATGTTCTTGTCTCCTTTAACTTAATTTTGCCTGACCGGTATACAGCTGATAGTACCGGCCCTTTTCCTCCAGAAGCTGCGCGTGGTCGCCCCGCTCGATGATCTGTCCGTTCTCCAGCACCAGAATGGCCTGCGCGTTACGGACGGTAGACAGCCGGTGGGCAATGACAAACACCGTCCGCCCCTCCATGAGAGAATCCATGCCCCGCTCGATCAGCGTCTCGGTGCGGGTGTCGATGGAGGAGGTGGCCTCGTCCAGGATCAGCACCGGCGGGTCGGATACCGCCGCCCGGGCAATGGCCAGCAGCTGCCGTTCCCCCTGACTCAGCCCGGCGCCGTCGCCGGTGATCACGGTGTCATAGCCCTGCGGCAGATGGTGGATAAAGCCGTCGGCGTTGGCCAGCCGTGCCGCCGACCGGATCTCCTCATCGGTGGCGTCCAGCTTGCCGTAACGGATGTTGTCGGCAATGGTGCCGGTAAACAGGTGGGTATCCTGCAGCACCATGCCCAGCGACCGCCGCAGGGAATCCTTGGCGATGTCCTTTACATCAATGCCGTCATAGGTGATGGTCCCCTCCTGAATATCGTAAAATCGGTTGATGAGATTGGTAATGGTGGTCTTGCCCGCGCCGGTGGAGCCCACAAAGGCGATCTTCTGTCCCGGCTTGGCAAACAGCGACACATCCCGCAGCACCGTCTTTTCCCCATCATAGGAAAAGCTCACATGGTCAAAACGCACATCGCCCTTCAGCTCCACCAGTGTACCGTCGGGGCGCTTCCACGCCCAGCGGCCGGTGCGCTCTGTGGTCTCGGTGAGGGTCTCGCCCTCCTTCTCCACGCGGACGATAACGGTTTTGCCCTCGTCCGTCTCCGGCTGGGCATCCATCACGGCGAAGATGCGCTCCGCGCCTGCCGCCGCCGCCAGCAGCGTGTTCACCTGCTGGCTGATCTGGGCGATGGGCTGGCTCACCTGCTTCACATACAGCAGGTACGCGCCCAGCGAGCCTACGTCAAACATTCCGCCGATGGCCAGCAGTCCCCCCACGCAGCAGGTAACGGCATAGTTGATCTTGCTGAGGTTTCCCATGGCCGGCATCATCATGCCGGCATAGGCCTGCGCCGCCGTGGCAGCCTGACGGTAATCTTCGTTCAAGTTACAGAAACGGCCAATGGCCTCCTTTTCGTGGTTGAAGACCTTAATGACCTTCTGTCCCTCGATCATCTCCTCGATATAGCCGTTCACCGCGCCCAGGGCCGCCTGCTGCCGCTGGAAGTTCACGCGGCTGCGGCCGCCGATGACCTTCACTACCCCGCCCATCAGCGCAAGAAAGCCGAAGGTGATCAGCGTCAGCCACGGGTTGAGCACCACCATCATCACGACCGTACCCACAAAGGTCAGCACATTGGAGAGGATGTTGGCAAAGCTGCTGTTGAGCATCTCCGACACCGTGTCGATGTCGTTGGTGAACCGGCTCATCAGGTCGCCGGACTGATGCTGGTCATAGTAGCTGACGGGAAGCTGCTGCAGACGGGCAAACAGATCCTGCCGGATGGCGGATACCGTCCGCTGCGCCACATGCACCATGATGCGGGCATAGGCGTAAGAACACAGGGCGCTCAGGGCGAACATACCGCCCAGCAGCACCAGCATCTTCAGCAGTCCCTCGAAGTCGCCGGGGATGATATAATCGTTCAGCATGGGCTTGAGCAGATAGCTGGAGGCCACATTGCCCACGGCGCTGAGCACCAGGCACACCGCCACCAGCACCAGCGCGGCCTTATACCGGCCCACATAGGCCATCAGCTTTTTGAAGGTACCCTTCATGTCTTTGGGCCGCTGAAAGCCGTGGGCATTGGGTCCGTGGCCATGACCGCTCCGGGGCGTTTTTGCTTGCTTGTCAGCCATCGATGCTCACTCCTTCCTGCTGGGATTCGTAAACCTCCCGATAGATGCCGCAGCTGTCCATCAGCTGCCGGTGAGTCCCCTGTCCCACGATATGACCGTCATCCAGCACCAGGATCATGTCCGCGTCCATCACGGAGGTGACGCGCTGGGCGATGATCAGCTTTGTGGCGCCGGGAAGCGCCTCCTTCAGGGCGGCACGGATCCTGGCATCTGTGGCGGTATCCACGGCGCTGGTGCTGTCGTCAAGGATCAACACCCTGGGCCGCCGCAGAATGGCGCGGGCGATGCAGAGCCGCTGCTTCTGTCCGCCGGACACATTGGTGCCGCCCTGCTCAATATGGGTGTCGTACCCGTCGGGCATCTTGTCGATAAATTCATCGGCGCAGGCCATGCGGCAGGCCGCACGGATCTCCTCGTCCGTGGCATCCGCCCGTCCCCACCGCAGGTTCTCCCGAATGGTACCGGAAAACAGGGTGTTTTTCTGCAGCACCATGGCGCAGCCGTCCCGCAGCGCCTCCATGGTGTACTCCTTTACATTGTGTCCGCCCACGTAGACGGCACCATCGCTCACCTCGTACAGGCGGGGGATCATGCTGACCAGCGTGGATTTGGCGCTGCCGGTACCGCCCAGGATCCCCACCGTCATACCGCTTTCGATGTGCAGGTCGATGTCGTTCAGATTCCAGCCCTCCGCCGTGGGATGATACTTGAAAAACACATGCTCAAACCGGATGTCGCCGTTTTCCACAGTCAGAGTGGGGTCGGCCTGCGCATCGGTGATCTCCGGCTGCTCGTTCAGCACCTCTTTGATCCGCTTGCCGCAGGCAATGGCGCGGGTCAGCACCATCAGCACCATGGACACCATCATCAACGACATCAGGATCTCACTGGCGTAGGTAAAGAAGGCCATCAGGTCGCCGGACAGCAATGTGCCGGCCGCCACATCGTGACCGCCCAGCCACATGATCGCCACAATGGTGCCGCCCATCAGCATCACCATAACAGGCATGAACATCACCACAAAGCCGAAGGCGCGCTCGGCGGTAGCCCGCAGCTTGTCGTTCCGCAGGCGGAACTTCTCCGTCTCTTCCTCCTCCCGCACGAAGGATTTCACCACCCGCACGGCATTCAGATTTTCCTGAACCACCAGATTCACGTCATCGGTGGCGCTTTGCAGCGCGGTGAAAAACGGCCCCACATAGCGGATCACGATCACCACCGCCAAAATCAGCAGCGGCACCACCACGAGAAATACCTGACTCAGATCAAGGCTGATCTCCACCGCCTTGATCAGCGCCGTGACCAGCATCACCGGGGCGCGGACGCACATCCGCATCCCCATAAACAGCGTCATCTGCACCGACGCCACGTCGTTGGTCAGGCGCGTGATAAGACTGGCGGTGGAAAAATGCTCGATATTGGCAAAAGAAAACCGCTGCACCTGCTCATACTCCGCCTGCCGCACCTGTGCGCCGAAGCCCATGGAGGCCTTGGCGGCGAACACCGCCGCGCCCACACCGCTGAAAAGCGCCGCCAGCGACAGCGCCAGCATCTTCAGCCCCATCCACAGGATATAGGCGCGGTCGCCGCCCGCGATGCCAACGTCCACGATGTCTCCCATGGCCTGCGGCAGTTCCAGCTCCAGCACCGCCTCCGCCGCAGAGCAGGCCACGCCCAGCAGGATCCAACGGCGGTAGCCTTTTGTAAAGGGATAAAATGTCTTCATTGTGTATCCTCCTGTTTGGCGGTCAGATTCTCCGCCAGCCGCAGCAGCAGCTGCCGCAGCGTTTCCTTTTCCTCCTCGGAAAAGCCCTGTTCCGCCTGCGCGTTCACCTGCGCCGCAATGGCGCAGAATTGCTGATAGAATTGCCGGCCATTGTCGGTCAGCGCCAGGATCCGGCACCGCCCGTCGCTGCCGCTGGTCTGGCGGCGCACAAGCCCCTTCTCCTCCAGCCGACCCACGATGCCGCTGGCGGTGGAGGGCTTTACCAGCAAATGCCGTTCCAGCATCCGCTGGTTCACCTGTCCCTCCGCCTCCTGCAAATAGGTCAGCGTCCGGCACTGCATGGGCGATACGTCATACTGCCGCAGCTTCTGCGCCATCAAACGGTGCATCTGGTGGTCGCAATAGCTGGCCAGCTGTCCGATCTGCCGGATGTCATGAATGTCCTGCCGCATGGCTGCTCCTTTCTTGCTTTTTAATATTTAGCACCCTAAAAATTAGTACGCTAAATACTACCACAGGCATTTGAAATCGTCAAGAGAGAACAGGAAGATCCCCTGTGAACAATTTGTGAATTCTTTGTCATAGTCGTTGACAGGAAACTATTGAAGATGTATAGTAGCATCAGCCAAAGAAAATTGTTTTCACATTGTTATTCTCTCTCCTTTCATAAAAAAGACGAGGCTGGTGTCCACAGCCTCGTCTTTTTCCCTTTCGCCTCAGGACCAGCAGGCATTTTCGCCGTCCAGCAAAAAGCCGTCCGTATCACGGACAAAGCCGTTGTCCAGCATCTGCCGCCATGTGGCGGCGCCGTGGGCGCCGGTCATGGAATCATACACCGTAGGAGGCCACTGCTCCGCATCCTCCTGGATCTCCCGGCCTGTCTGTCCAAAGGTGCTGCCCCGGTTTTCGGTAAAGGCCTTGTCATTGCCCCTGTCCCGATAGGTGCCGTAGCTGCTGCGTCCGCTTCGCTCCATGCCGTTGCTGTCGGTCACGCCGTCATCCGGTGTGCCGCCGCTTCCTGTGCCGTTGTTGGCGGCGTCATTGCCGCCGTTATCGGTGCCGCTGTCCGTACCATTGTTGGTGGTGTTGTTGTTTGTGCTGTTGTTGGCACCGTTGCTGTCGCTGTTGGGGCGGTTGGTATTGTTTTTGTCCTCGCCGCAGCCCGCCATCGCCAGCACCAGCAGTGCCGCCATCGCCAGCGCGATCCATTTTTTCGTCATATCCCGTTCTCCTTTTTCATCAAAGCTTCCGGCATTTGCCGCAGGGATAGTATGCGCGTCTTTCGACAAAACTACCGCCTGCAACTTCTGCCAACGTTGCATTTTTTCGCAAACTGTGGTACCATCGATGGTACCACGAAAAAGAAAGAGACATGTGACACCATAAGGTTTCTGGAGCCCCATTCACTGTTATCTGGAGGAATATCATGCAAAAATTGGAAAAACAATTTCATATTCACTGTGTGGAAGGCGACGTCGGCCGCTATGTGATCCTGCCCGGCGACCCCGGCCGCTGCGAAAAAATCGCCGCGCTGTTTGACGACGCCCATTTCGTTTCCCAAAACCGGGAGTTTACCATTTATACCGGTACCCTGCTGGGGGAAAAGGTCTCCGTCTGCTCCACCGGCATCGGCGGTCCCTCCGCTTCCATCGCCATGGAGGAACTGCACAACATCGGCGCGGATACCTTCATCCGCGTGGGCACCTGCGGCGGCATTGATCTGGATGTCCGCAGCGGCGATGTGGTCATCGCCACCGGCGCCATCCGGTTTGAGCATACCAGCTGCGAGTACGCCCCCATTGAATTCCCCGCCGTGGCGGACTTTGACGTGACCACCGCACTGGTGCAGGCGGCCAAGGCACTGGGCAAGCGCACGCAGGTAGGCGTGGTACAGTGTAAGGATTCCTTTTACGGTCAGCATTCCCCGGCACGCATGCCCGTATCCTATGAGCTGCTGAACAAGTGGGAGGCATGGAAGCGTCTCGGCGTCAAGGCCAGCGAGATGGAGTCCGCCGCCCTGTTTGTGGTGGCCAGCGCCCTGAATTGCCGCTGCGGCTCCTGCTTCCATGTGATCTGGAATCAGGAGCGGGAGGCCGCCGGTCTGGACCAGGAGATGAGCGAGGACACCACCTCCGCCGTCACCGTGGGCGTGGAAGCCCTGAAGCTGCTGATCCTGCAGGATCGCGCGGCACAGCATACCATCGATTGACAAGGGCGTGTTTGCCCTTGTTAATCGATGGTAACAAATAAGGAGCGATACATATGATCTGGTCAATTATCGTCGGCGGTCTGATCGGCTGGCTGGCCGGCAAGCTGATGGACAGCAAAGGCGGCCTTCTGCGCAACATCCTTCTGGGGATTGTCGGCAGCGGCGTAGGCAACTGGCTGGCCGGCGCCATCGGTCTGGTGGCGCGCAATTCCCTCGGTTCCTTCCTCATCGGCGTAGGCGGTGCCTGCGTGGTGATCCTCATCTGCCGCTGGCTGTTTCACTGAGTTTTTGAAAAAAGGAGCGCTGTTCCCACGGACAGTGCTCCTTTTTTCTGCAAATTTCGATTTTCCTCTTACATTCCGGCAAAATTTGTGGTATAATCTTTACCAATAAATGTAAAGCGCATGGCCAATGGCCGTGCTTTTTTGGTGTTTTGTGTGTTGTATGGAGAGAGGAGAAGTCATGTTTGCAGCAGGTGATCTGGTGATTTACGGCGGCGAGGGCGTCTGCCGGGTAGACAGTGTAGGGACGCCCAATACTTCGGGCTATGATAAGACAAAGACGTACTATACCCTCTCCCCGCTGTACCGCACCGGACAGGTAATGACTCCGGTGGACACCTCCGTTCTCATGCGTCCGCTGATGACACGGCAGGAGGCGGACGACTTTCTGGCCGCGCTGCCCGCCCTGCCGCCGCAGGCACCGGAGGGGCTGAACCAGCGTGTCATCAAGGAACACTATCACGCCGTTGTCTCGTCCTATGACTGCGGCCGTATGGCGGCGATGATCAAGTACACCAGCGCCCGCCGCCGCGACGCCCTTCGCCGCGGCCGCAAGGTAAGTCAGCTGGACGAGCGGTACCTCCGCCGCGCCGAAGAACAGCTCTACGGTGAGCTGGCCGCTGCGTTGGGCATAGACCGTCAGGACGTCTGCGCCTATATTCAAAAAACCTATCCCGCATGGCCGGAGGAATAAAAAAGAGCGCGGCACGCGCTCTTTTTTATCTGTATTTGATCCGGAAAGCTGCGGATCATTCCGATTCCGTCCGCCCATCCCCGTACACCAGCAGCTCTCTGGGGGGCTGGTGGCTGGAGAAGCGCTGCGCCGTCAGGGTGCAGGCATAGGCACCGGCATTGCGCACCTCGATCAGGTCGCCTACCGACAGCTTCGCTCCGGTAAAGTTCTCCGCCAGCACATCGGCGGCACAGCACAGATTGCCTACGATGTCCACAGTCTCCGTGACGCTTCCGTCGCCGTGGGCGATCACAGGGAACGCCCAATCGGAGGTAAACAGCGGCTCATAGGGCGTGGGCTTTCCGCCGCCCAGCTCATGCCGCAGCATGGCGGCAAGTGCAGGCTTCTGCAGGCCGTTCATGCAGTTCTCCACGATGACATAGGTCTTCCCGCGGGAAACCTTCCTGTCCACCACCTTCAGCCAATAGGTGCCGGCCTGCGCCGTGGGAAACCGGCCTGTCTCGATCATGAGCCGCGCCTTCAGCGTGGCGTCATTGTCGGCGGCGATGGCATCGGTATAGATCCGCAGCCGTTCAAGATCCATAGGCTGCTCAAAGCGCTCGTCATAGGCCACGCCCACGCCGCTGCCGAAGTTTACATACCGCAGTCCGCAGCCCAGCGCGTCTCTTACCCGCTTTGCCAGCTGCCAGCTGTCCCGGTAGCAGCCGCCCAGCACATCCGCGTCCAGATTCTGAGACTTCAGATGCACATGGATGCCCTCCACCGTCACCGGGAGGGTGTCCAACAGCGCTTTCAACTGGGGAAGATCCTCCTCATTGATCCCGAATTTGCTGGCTCCGCCTGCCGCGCCGCCCATGCCGAAGGCCGGATTCATCCGCACGCCGATGGCGCGGCGCTGACCCTTCCGGAGGCAGAGCGCGCCGATCCGCGCCACCTCGCCCAGCGAGTCGGCAATGATCTCCCCCTCGTCCCATGCCAGTTCCAGCGCGGCATCGGTCTTTCCGGCGGCGGAGAAAAAGATGTCCTCTCTGGCCATGCCGCAGCGGCGGCTCAGCAGCACCTCCGGCGCACTGGCGGCGTCGGCGCCCAGGCCAAGGCCGGCCAGCACCCGCACCACCGGCGGGAAGGGGTTGGCCTTAATGGAATACAGCAGGTCATAGCCGGGGAAGATCCCGCGCAGGGTCTCCACCTGCCGCTTCATCACATCGTATTCGTACAGGTAGCAGGGCGCGTTGTCCCGCGCCAGAGCCAGAATATGCTGCTTCATCGAATGCTCCTCTCTTTTTTCACTCTCCCCGCCAGAGATGGCGGGACATATTCACGGTGCCGTTTGCGCGGAAGGTAACGCCCTCCGCCTCCAGCAGCGAACGCTGCTGTGGCCAATAGGGCGCGGTGCGCCCCGCGTGGTTTATGACCCGATGGCAGGGATACTCACCGTACAGCTCCGCGCTGCCAAGGATCCTTCCCACCAGCCGGGCGTTTTTCTCCCGTCCGATAAGACGGGCGATCTCGCCGTAGGACGTAACATACCCCTCCGGGATCTCCGACACCACGGAGAGTATTTCATAAACCAGTCCTTCGTCCAACCCGCGTCACCCCCCCATCGGTTTTGTATCATTCTACCATAATACGTAAAAATTTCCAAGCAATACTTGTAACTTTCTGCGAAAAAAGAAACCTGCCGCAAGCAAACGGCAGGCTTCCTTTTTTGCTGGTGCGGGTATGGGGACTCGAACCCCAACGCATTGCTGCACGAGAACCTAAAGGTGATGTCACCTCAGTGAAGGATTATTATGTTCCATTATTCTTCTGGCGGAAGAACCTGAAACACAATCGCAAACTGTTGATCATAGTCTCTGTATCTATGCCACGATTTGGTTGATTTGATTGTACAGTAAATAGGGCATCTCTCTCGTATCATATCTTCTGCTATTTCTATATCCAGTCGAGAATCATTTCCTAAATGCCTACCACATTCTATGTGCCATTCAATTGTGTATTGCTCTGGGGTAAAAGAAGGGTCTAATGTCAACCATGCAGAATATCTTTCGCCGAGATGAAACTGATGTAGCTGCGTAGTTCCAGTTCTGTTTATACAAATTGACTCGAACATTGTATCTTTGTTTAGTTGAAATTCATTTCCAAGCGAGTCATTTAGTTTAATGGCATTTGGAGTATTAAACACTCTTTCTTCCCCCTTATCATAGAAGTATTGCTTCACGCCATCAATAAAATCATTTGTGTAACATATACATCGCTCGGCATCTCGTATAGAAATTGGATTGCTATGTGATAGACAATTTCGAATAGGTACTAATCGATTTAAATATGTTCTGGCTTCAGCATTTCCATCTGGATATATTAAATCCAAAAAGTCTTTAAAAAATCTTTTATACAGATCGTTTCTGCAAAGTAAATAAATAATCTCATCGAGAAAAAGCGTGTCAATTTTCCTGTGAAACCGTTGAGGATTGCTTCTCATCATCTGTGCTGTTTTATCTCGGATACTTTTCTTGACCACAGGAACATTTGGAGCTAACTCCAGGTCAAAATAATTTACACCCAAATTCTTGGTTAGTTCACTATCTATGATGGTCCTGGCCCACTTTTCGAATGCTTCAATATTTACTCTGCAAAGAGAGCGAATTTCCTCCTCAGAAAATGAATATAACATATTCCCACACGCTTCCTTTCAATTCCATATGCACTCTTTTTACGAATTTACGTATCCCCAAGATTTGCCGAGGCGGATTTTCTGAATCTTTCCTTTATCCGTCATCCGGGCAAGAATACGGTTTGCCGTGGCCGCCGATACCCCAAACATCTCACGAACATCGACATTGCTGATTGTTCCATTCTTTTTCAGAAATCGTTCGATTTGATACCAACGCTGCTCTTCGGCGCTCATATTCTCTGCACTACCAGTCTTTACAGCCTCCATCAGCGCTTCCTTAATGGCGGACAGCATAAACTCAATAAAAACGGTAGACTCGGCCTCGTTGTTGGAGCGGTTGATGGCCTGATAGTATTCGTCCTGCCGGTCATGGATGATGGACTCTACCGGAAGCCAGGCAAACATCGGTTTCCACTGGGTCAGCAGTAGGGTGTGCCACAGGCGCCCGATTCGTCCGTTGCCGTCGGCAAAGGGATGAATCAGCTCCAACTCATAATGGAACACGCAGCTCTTGATGAGCATATGAAAATCGCTGTCACGTACCCATTCCAGCAGTTCTGTGACCAGCCCGGGTACATAGTCTGGCAGCGTTCCAAAATGCAGAATGTTGCCCTGCTTGTCCACCACGCCCACAGGACGGGAGCGGAAGTAACCGGACTCTTCCACCAGTCCTCTGGTCATAACTCCGTGGGCGCTCAACAGGTCATCCACAGAATATGGATTCAGAGAATCCATCATTTCGTAGATCTCATAGGCGTTTTTGACTTCTGCAATATCCTTGGGCGGAGCGATGACTTGCTTGCCGTTGAGGACGGCAGTTACCTGCTCAAGGCTTAAGGTGTTCTGTTCGATGGCCAGGGAGGAATAGATCGTCCGAATGCGGTTGGTGCGCCGCAGCGTAGGGTTTGTAGACAACCCCAGAGAAGCATTTGCATGACCAACCAGCTCGGCAATCTCAGCAATCTCATCGAGAATGGTATTTGTAATCTCAAACGGCGGTTTTCTGTTGCGCATGGTCATCACCTCGAACCTATTATAACAGGTCGTCGCTCATTTATCAACCGGAAACGATTGATGAATGAGCGATGAAAACCGTATTGCAAGACCATGATAAATAATGCCCTCAGAAGTATCACGGACACTTCTGGGGGCATTTGATATAGTTCCGTCGGTTAAAACGTACCATTAATGCGTAGAGGAGATAAACTCAGCTAAGGAATCATAGATTTTTTGCCCCGGCAAACCAGGGACAGATTGATAGATTTCTCCCGTTGGAGCCTGCCAGACTACAATTCCGTCATAATTCGTCTGCTCTACAACATACCATGATTCAGGAATTTGCTTGTTTGCTGTCCGTTCTTGTTTCGTAACTGACAGAACAGACAGCCTTTCGGTTGTCGTTAATCCTGTAAACTCATGACCACCGAAACAGGCAAGGCCAACCTCTTTCAAATATCTTTTGTAGTCAGGGGCAAATACTGTGCCAAGCGCGTTCTCTGCATCGGCAATCTCTGTATCAGTTCTACCGTTAGAGCCAATATAGTCAGGGATGGTTTTCATAGTTTCAATAATATCCGCCATAGATTAAATCCCTCCATTTACAAAGACAACTTTGCCTAACATCGCCCAGAACATTGAGGTTTCCCTGCAGAACCGCACGCTCTTTTTCCTCCAAGAACTCCAGAATCTCCTCC
>CAKTKM010000024.1 GCA_934569425.1 uncultured Oscillospiraceae bacterium | reverse complement strand
AACTTTTTTGAGATTTTTTGAAAAAATCTTGGAATGGATGGGATAGGATTGATTTAAGGCAATTATACCTGAAAGCTTTGAATAAATCTATTGCTTTTCGTGACGGCAAAAAATAACGGGTATCCGGTTTTCACCAGATACCCGTTATTTCGTTGCCAATCCTGCCTGACAGATGCTCATTTCGTAATTTCGGTCTAAACCTGTTTTACGAACACTTGTCTATGCCGTCTCCTTCTTTTTCCATTTTTCAAAACAGGGTTTCCTGATACGCCAGCTCCACCTGCCCGATGGAGCGCATCTGGGCGGCATTTTCTGCCGTCAGGGCGTCGCAGATGGCCATTTTGCGGATGATGTTCTGCACGGTGGTGTCCAGCGCCGTTCCCTCCCGATAGTCGGCAGGGAAGATGAAGTCCACCCGGCCCTTGGCCAGCAGCTCCTCCACACCGGCACGGTTGGACTCCTGATACACGGCGATGGCCTGCCCGCCGTAGGAACGCATCATCTTCATGCAGGGAACGTCGGAAAGCCCGTCTCCCACATAGATCATGTTGGTAAAGGGGATCCGCTTGCTGTCGTCTGGCATGGAATCGTTGAGCCGCTTGTCCTCGCTGACATCCAGCACGCCCTTGTTGATGCGGTATACGAACTGGGTCTTGTTGGTGAAGTTGACATCCAGCTTCGGCCAGCAGGCGGCGCCGTCACGGTAGTAGAATTCGCAGGCGTAGATCTTCTTGAAGCAATGGGCGATGCCGCTGCCCTCAATGATCTCCTTCAGCCCGGAGGACAGCACATAGTGCTCCACCGTCACGCCGAGACTGTCGCCGAAGGCGTTGATCCGGTCAAACCATTCCCGCACGCCGGGAAACAGCTGGATGGCCTTGCCGCATTGCACCAGATAGTCCCGGCACAGGATCTTGCCCTGGGCGCGGCACTCCTCGATCATGGTATACATATACGCCAGCAGTCCGTCCATCTGGTTCTCCCAGCCGAAGGAGTTGGCCTTTTGCCAGAACTGCGCCGGTGTATAGCCCAGACTGGGGATGAAGGAGTAATCCTCCATATCCGTGGTACACAGCGTTTTATCGAAGTCATACAGCAGCGCGATGATCGGTCGTTGACTCATATCCTGTCCTCCTTTGGGCTAAAAAAGCGGCCGGTCAGGCCGCTTTTTTGTACTTTTGTTATTCGCCGGTGTAGTTGCGGCCGAATTTCAGCTCGTCCAGACTCAGCTTGAAGTCGTTGGGAATGTCCGGCTCCTCCACGGTAATTTCTTCCGCGGCAGGCACCGAAGTGTTTATCGCATCCAGATGCTGCATGATGTCCTGCTGGATGTCCTCCGCAGCGGCGGGAGCCTCCGCCTTGGGCGTCAGCTCCATTTCCGGCAGGGACTTCAGGAACTCCGCCTGCTGGGCGCACAGCTCACTGCCACGCCGCACGAAATCCGCCAGACTCTGCTGCGCCATGGCCAGTTTTTCTTCGGCGTCGTGCTTGTCCTGCTCCAGCTGCGCCAGCTGGGCGGCATGCTGCTCCCGCGCCTCCTTGAGGAGATTTTCCTTCTCGCTCTGCGCCTCCTGTACCAGCTTGGCGGCCATCTTTTGCGCCGTCAGCAGTGTGGAGCGCATAGCGTCCTCCGTGGCACGGTATTCCTCCACCTTCTCCGCCAAGATCTTCAGCTTGGCCTTCAATGTCACATTTTCCTTATACAGCGCCGAATAATCCTCCGTCAGCGCGTCAAGAAACTCATCCACCTGCGCCATGGCGTAACCGCCGCCGCCAAAGGATGCCTTGGGAAATACTTTTTCAGAAACTTCCTGCGGTGTCAACATGATAGATCCCTCCCGTTACGCTTACAGATACAGCCCGTTGTTCTCCAGCTCGTCGATCAGATCGCCCATAATATCCACGCTGTAGGGCGTGATGATATAGGTGTTGGCGGCGACCTTCTTGATCTTGCCGTCACCGGCATAGGCCACGCCGGACAGGAAATCGATCAGCCGGCGCGCCACATCCTTGTTGGTGGATTCCAGATTCATGACCACCGTGCGCTTTTCCCGCAGATGGTCGGCGATCTCGCTGGCGTTTTCAAAGCGCTCCGGCTTCACCAGCACCACCTTCAGCGCGGCGGTGGCATGGATGTTCACCACCTTGTTGTGGCGATCCTCCGGCTGCTTGCGCTCCTCGCGGCGGTCATCGAAGATGCTTCTGGCCTCGTTCCGCTCCGGCTGCTCCAGTTCTTCCTCCTCGTAATCGTAATCCTCATCGTCATACGGGTGAATGATCTTCTTGATCTCGTCCATGAAACCCATGTGAAAGCCTCCCTGTTGTGTAGTATCGTATCTTTATTGCTTCTGATAATTCCTCGCGCCGAAGATGGCGGAGCCTACGCGCACCATGTTGGCGCCGCAGCGCACGGCGTCCGCAAAGTCGTCGCTCATGCCCATGGAGATATATTCCCACTTATTATCATACATTTCTCGGCTTATGTCAACAAAAAGACGGTAAACTTTCTCAAAATATGGTATGTTGCCGCCTTTTTTCACCGCAACAGGTGGTATCGTCATGAGACCCCGTACCCGTACATGGGGCAATTCTCTGGCGTAGGCTGCCGCCTGGGGCAGTTCCTGCGGCGCGAAGCCGCTCTTGGCCTCCTCGCCGCCGATGTTGACCTCCAGCAGCACATCCTGCGTCAGCTCCAGCCGCGCGGCGACTTTTTCGATCTCGTCCAGCAGCTCCCGCGAGCCGACAGACTGGATCAGCACCGCCTTGCCCACCACCTGCTTCACCTTATTGCGCTGCAAATGACCGATGAAGTGCAGCGGCGCACCGGCATAGGCATCCTCCTTCAGCTTTTCCGTCATTTCCTGTACGCGGTTTTCACCCAGCGCGTCGATCCCGGCGCGGATGGCCTCCTGACAGGCCGCAGCGTCATTCATTTTGCTGGCGCCCACCAGCGTGATGTCGGCGCCGGTGCGCCCCGTTTCCCGGGCAGCCTCGTCGATCTCCTGCCGGATACGGGCAATATTTTCGCCAATAGACATGGTATGTAGACCCCTTTCTCTATCTGAAATCTGTCTAAAAACCGGATCCTTTATCCGATGACCTTGCCGTCATACAGCGGCGTGGCGGTCACGATCACCTGATCTCCCTGCCGCAGCATACTGGAGTCCTCCGTGGCGGAGGCCGCCTTCACCAGCGCGTAGCCGTCACCCTGATAGACCACTTCCACCGGCTTGAACTTCGCCCGCACGCCCAGTACGCAGTATACGCCGGCCACACCCTCGTCGTTGACCCGCAGCGCGTTGAAGGGCAGCCGCAGTCCCTCGTAGGAGCGCAGCACCACCGTGGCGGAGGCATGGCGCATCAGCGTAGTCTGCGCCAGATACTTTTCGCTGCGCAGCACCAGCGTCCGCTGTCCGTTTTCACCGCGGGAAATGCTGTGTATGGTCATTTTCAGATCCATGCCCAGTCCCTTGGAAAACCGCAGCGTCACGGCGGAGCGCCCGTCCAGCTGCTGCGCCTGTGCCTCGGTGATATTGGCGGCGTAATACCAGGTGTCGCCGTAGATCAGCTTGCCGACATTGGCGCTGTCGCTGCCGGTGGGCTTAACGCTGCCCAGCTTGCTGGGCGTCAGATCGTCCTCCAGAAACTCCGGCGTCAGCACAGTCTCATATCCGTCGCAGGCGGCGGAATAGATGCCCGGCTCCGGCGCAGTGATGTCGCTGCCGTGCAGCGTGGCCTCCAGCTCCTTGATGGACTGCTCTGTTTCCTGAATGTCCGCTTCGATCTCCTCCTGCGAGGCGGTACCGTAGTCCCGCTTCAAAACGGCGCTCTTCAGCGCGGACAGCTCCTCCTCCGCGCCGCTGTACTCGCCGCCGGAAATGGCCTGGCGCAGGGCGAGGATGCCGCTGTTGATGGAGGAATCCAGCTTCAGCGCCGCGTCGGGATCCAGATAGGATACCAGCGAGAAGGACAGCTGCTCCAGCCGCAGCTGCAGTGCCTCCAGCTGCTCCACGCGGCTCAGCGCGCCGCTGTCGGGATAGGCGGTGGCCAACGTCTGTCCTTTACCGGCGCGTTCTCCCTCGCCCAGCGCGTGTCCCAGCGTGGCGGCGTCGGAATGGAAGGTCTCCTCATCACGGATCAGATACCCGTTGAGCTCCATGACCTCCTCCTCCGCAGAGGCGTAAACCGGCGTAGTCGTGATGGTGTCGGCAAAATAGTGGTAGACCTGTACCCCGAAGTACAGTACCACCGCCGCCAGTATCGCCGCGGACAGTATTTTGAAAATGGGTGTGGATGAGCCTTTCATATCCCGCTCCTTGCGTGTCCTTCTCTTGTGTCCGTAAAAGCCCCATAGGAGCCGATGTACCACGCCGCTGCATGTCCCGTCCCGTGCGTCCTGCCGCAAGGGGGCGGGGGAGAGGGCTGCTTACCCCTCGTCCGTCTCCTCGCCGGCGCTGCTTTCCTGGAAGCTTACCGCCCGCAGCGGCGCGATGGTGGAGATGGCGTGTTTATAGATCACCTGCTGCCGTCCCTCGCTGTCCAGTATCACCACGAAGCAATCAAAGCCCGTGATGGTACCCCGCAGCTGAAAACCGTTTACGAGAAACATGGTAACGGGGATCTTCTGCTTTCTGGCCTGCGTCAGAAATACTTCCTGTAAATTGTTGCTCTTTTGCATAGCGTCCTCCTGCGTTCTTTCTTTGTACGGACGCTATCGTCATCAGACAGCCCCCGCCGTGATTCAGCATAAACCACGGCTGTGGAGATATTCTGTCGCTTTTTGTAGCCCCTCAGGGAAATTTGGATCACGCTGCCAGCGAACCCAGAAAATGTCCGGATTCCGCCGCAGCCAGGTCAGCTGCCGTTTGGCGTACTGCCGGGACCGCAGCTTGACCTCCTCAATGGCCTCCTCTACACTGGCACGCCCCTCCGCTACCGCGAAAAACTGCTTATAGCCGATGGCCTGCAGCGCCGTGGCATCCCGGGGAAGGCCGCTCTCCAGCAGGTGTGTTACTTCCTCCAGCAGTCCCTGCGCCACCATGGCGTCCACCCGCGCGTCGATGCGGTCGCGCAGATCTTGCCTGTTTTCAAAATCCAAACCGATATACAGTGCCTGATATTTGGGCGGCTGCCGCCGCTCTGCGGCATCGTGCTCCGTGATGGTACGGCCTGTCTCCTGCCATACCTCCAGCGCGCGGATGATCCGTTTTTCATCTCGGGGGTGCAGTTTTTCCGCCGCCTGCGGATCGATGCGCCGCAGTTCCTCCAGCAGCGATTCGCTTCCTTCTTCCCGGGCGCGGCACTGCAGTGCCTGCCGTATCTCCGTACCCTGCGTTCCGGCGGCAAAGTCCGTGCCGCGGATCAGCGCGTCCAGATAGAGTCCCGTGCCGCCCACCAGTACCGGCAGCTTTCCACGGCGGAGAATGTCCGTCACGCAGGCGTCGGCTGCCTGCACATACCGCGCCGCCGACCAACTCTCCGCCGGATCGGCCACGCCCACCATGTGATGCGGGATGCCCGCCATCTCCTCCGGCACAGGCGCGGCGGTGCCGATGGCCATGCCCCGGTAGAGCTGCATGGAGTCCACGCTGACCACCTCGCCGTTAAAGCGCTTGGCCAGCGCCACGCCCATTTTCGTTTTTCCCGTGGCGGTGGGACCCACCACGCAAAGCACTGTGGCCATTGCTGTCACTCCTGCTCTATGCCCGCTTGAACATCTTCTCAATGTCGTATTTGCTCAGCTTGTATTTTACCGGACGGCCATGGGGGCAGTACAGGATCTCGCCCGACTGCACCTTTTCCACCAGCGCTGCCAGCTCGGCGGGATCGGAGGTCATACCGGCCTTGATGGCGCTTTTGCAGGCCATGGTGTGCAGTAGCTCGTCCCGTGCCGCGTCCGGATCGGCGCGGCCCAGCGCCAGCTTCTGCGCCAGCTCCTCCAGTGTGGCGGCGGCGTCCGCCGCCAGAATGTCGGAGGGGACCTCGCGGATCAGCACCGTGCCGCCGCCGAAGTCCTCACACTGGAAGCCGAATTCCCGCAGCAGCGCCAGATGCTCCAGCACCGCGGCATATTCCTCCGGCTCCAGCGCCGCCGTGACCGGCGTCAGCAGAGGCTGCGCCATCATCGGCTGCCGCCCTGCCTTCAGCGCGTCGAACCGCAGCCGCTCGTGGGCGGCGTGCTTGTCGATGAGCCACACGGTCTCGTGTTCGTCCTCGCAGATGATATAGGTTTTCAGTACCTCGCCCACCATACGCCACGGCGCCTCACACACCGGCTCGATGGTTTGCTGCTCCGGCTCCTCCGGCAGGGAAAGAGCCTCCTGCACGGTGGAAGAAGCCGGCAAGCTCTCCTCCTTTACAGGCGGTGTGATCTCATATGTCCGGCCGGTCAGGGGAGACGCCGCCACAATGGACGGCTCCGAGGCGGCAATGTCCCGCACGAACACCGTCTCGCCGCTGTGGGGACGCTGCGGCGCGGCGGGCATACTGTCCTGAATGACGTTTTTCGTCACCGGCGCGGCGGGGCGCACGGCAAAGCTGCCCAGCGTTTTTTTCTCCGCCGCCGCGGGGGCGGCGGCCCTCTCCTTGAAGGTGGCCACCGTCATCTGCTGAAAAAATTCCGTTCCATTTCCGCCTTTATTGGGTACATTAACGGCCTTATTGGGTACATTAACGGCCTGATTGGGGGCGTTTGCGGGAGCCTTTTCCCGGTTCAGAGTGTCCAGAACGGTGTAATACACCGCATCGAACACCGCCTTGTCAGAAACAAATTTTACCACGGTTTTGGCCGGGTGGACATTCACATCCACCCGATCCGCAGGCAGCGTCACATGCAGCACACAGCCGGGAAAACGCCCCTTCAGAAGCTGATTCTTATAGGCCTCCTCCAGCGCTGCCGTCAGCAGCTGCGACTTGACGAAACGTCCGTTGACAAAAAGCACCTGCTTGCCGCGGCTTCCGTGGCCGCACAGGGGCTTTGTCACGAAGCCCTCCACCTTTACCTCGCCGCCGCTGCCGGAAACCGGCAGCAGGGACAGGGCGAAATCGCGGCCCATGGCGGCATAGACGGCGGACAGCAGCTGCCCGTCGCCGGGGGTGTGCAGGACTTCCTGTCCATCCCGGATCAGCTTGAAGGACACGTCGGGATGGCTCAGCGCCAGATGCTGCACCACACCCGCTGCCGCCGCGCCCTCGGCGCTGTCCTTTTTCATGAATTTCATGCGGGCGGGGGTGTTATAAAACAGATCCCGGACACAGATCGTGGTACCCTCCGGACATCCGGTAGGCTCCGTATGGCCAGGGACGCCGCCCTCCAGATGGAGCGCCGCGCCCAGCGCCTCCTCCCGGGAACGGGAGAAAATATCTACCCGGCTCACGGCGGCAATGGCCGCCAGCGCTTCGCCCCGGAAGCCCAGCGTGCCGATGGCCGCAAGGTCGGCGGCGGCGCGCAGCTTGCTGGTAGCGTGACGCAGAAAGGCGGTGGGCAGCTGCTGCGCCGGAATGCCGCAGCCGTTGTCGGTGATACGGATATAGGTCAATCCGCCGTGTTCGATCTCCGCCACAATGGCGGAAGCGCCCGCGTCAATAGCATTTTCCAGCAGTTCCTTCATTACGCTGGCCGGACGCTCCACCACCTCTCCGGCGGCGATAAGATCCGCCACATGGGGCGGCAGGCATTGGATCTGCGGCATGGCTCCTCCTTAATCAGAAAATCGGCTGTAGGGTATTGACCCTTACGCGATCATACGAAAGCTGCGCGGTTCATTGCAGCTTATTTTTCAACTCATACAGGAAATTCAGCGCCTCCAGCGGACTGAGTGTATCCACCTGCGTCCGCCGCAGCTGATCGATCACCGCGTTCTCACCCAGTGCCTCCAGCGACATCTGGTCGCTCTCGGCGGGGACGGCATGGGGCTTGCCCGCCTCGTCCTCCAGTTCCTGCAGGATGTGCCGCGCCCGGGCCAGTACCTGCCGGGGCAGGCCGGCCAGCTTTGCCACCTCGATGCCGTAGCTGCGATCCGCGCCGCCGGAGAGGATCTTCCGCAGGAAGATGATGTCCTCGCCCCGTGTGCGGACGGCAATGTTGTAGTTTTTGACGCCGGGAAGCTGCCCCTCCAGCGCCGTCAGCTCGTGATAGTGGGTGGCGAACAGCGTCTTGGCACCCAGCTTTTTCGGGTCGGCGCAGTACTCCAGCACCGCCCGCGCGATGGACATGCCGTCAAAGGTAGAGGTACCCCGTCCGATCTCATCCAGGATCAGCAGGCTGCGCTCCGTGGCGGACTTGAGAATATCGCTGACCTCCGTCATTTCCACCATGAAGGTAGACTGTCCGGCGGACAGGTCGTCGCTGGCGCCGATGCGGGTGAAAATACGGTCTACGATGCCGATGCGGGCGGCGCGGGCGGGGACAAAGGAGCCGATCTGTGCCATCAGCACGATCAGCGCCACCTGACGCATGTAAGTGGACTTGCCCGCCATGTTGGGGCCTGTGATAATGGCCACGCGGTCGTCTTTTTCGCCCATATAGGTATCGTTGGGGACAAACAGGCTGTCCCGCCGCATTTGCTCCACCACCGGATGACGCCCATCGTGAATTTCGATCACGCCGGACTCGTCCACCACGGGGCAGCAGTAGTTGTTCTTGACGGCCACCGCCGCCAGAGCACACAGGGCATCCAGCTCCGCAACCAGAGCTGCAGCCTTCTGCACCCGTGCCGCCTGAGCGGCCACATGCAGCCGCAGCTGGGTAAAGATCTGATACTCCAGCGCCTTGACCCGATCTTCGGCGGAGAGAATGTCATGCTCCAGATCCTTCAGCTCCTGCGTGATGTACCGTTCGCCGTTTACCAGCGTCTGCTTGCGGATATAGCTCTCCGGCACCTGATCCTTGAAGGAATTGGATACCTCGATATAATAGCCGAACACCTTGTTGTAGCCGATCTTCAGGGTGCGGATGCCGGTTTTTTCCTTTTCCGTGGCCTCCATGCGGGCCACGATGCTCCGTCCGCCGTGCAGGATCTCCCGCAGGCGATCCACCTCCGCATCAAAGCCCTCGCGGATCATCTCGCCCTCGCGGACAGAGAAGGGCGGCTCGTCCGCCAAGGTGGCAGCGATCAGCGCCGCCAGATCATTCAGATCGTCCAGTTCCTCATTCAGCTGCCGCAGCCGTCCCTTGTCAAAGGCATTCAGCTGCGCCTTGAGGAGGGGGAGCCGCTCCATGGCGGTGCGGAGGGACACCAGATCCCGTCCGCCGGCGGTGCCGTATACGATGCGCCCCACCAGCCGCTCCATATCGGAGATCCCCTGCAGGGCGAGGATCAGCTCCTCCCGTGCCATGGTGTGCTCCACCAGCGCCGAGACGGCGGCGCTGCGTCGGTCGATCTCCGCCACCGACAGCAGCGGCCGCTGGATCCATGACCGCATCAGCCGTCCGCCCATGGCGGTTTTGGTCTTGTCCAGCACCCACAGCAGGCTGCCCTTCTTCTCCTTGCTCCGCAGCGTTTCCGTCAGCTCCAGATTGCGCCGCGCCGTCAGATCCAGCTCCATGAACTGTCCCCGCCGGTAGTAGTCCAGATCGTCCACATGGGACAGGTCGGTCTTCTGCGTCTCGTGGAGATAGCTGAGAAGCGCCCCCAGCGCCAGGATCACCGCCGGATTGTCCCGGGGCAGCCGCGCCGCGGCATCGTCGCCGAACTGCCGGCGGATCAGCCGCTCCGACGGCTCCATTTGGAACCGCCCGGCCGGCAGCTTTTCCAGATGACAGTTCAGCTTGTCCGCCAAAAAGCTGTGAAGCGTCTCGTGAAAGTAGGCCGACTCGTTCACCACCGCCTCGGCGGGGGCGAAGCGTCCCAGCTCGTTGATGAGCTGTTCCACCCGTTCGCTGCCGGAAAAGCCCGTGGCATGGGTCTTTCCGGTGGAGACGTCACAGGCACACAGCGCGGCGTAGTCCTCGTCCAGATAGATACCGGCGCAGAAATTAGAGCGTCCCTCCTCCAGACACGCGCTGTCGATCACCGTGCCGGGAGTGACCACGCGGATGATGTCCCGCTGCACCAGCCCCTTGGCCAGCGCGGGATCCTCCATCTGCTCACAGATGGCCACCTTGTAGCCCTTGGCGATCAGACGGGCGATATAGGAATCCGCCGAGTGATAGGGAACGCCGCACATGGGGACGCGATCCTCGTCGGACTTGTCCTTGCTCTTGTCCCGCGTGGTCAGCGTCAGATCCAGTTCTTTGGACGCGGTGCGGGCATCGGCGCCGAACATCTCATAGAAGTCACCCAGCCGGAAAAACAGGATGGCGTCCTGATTCTGTTCCTTTATTTGCAGATACTGCTGCATCATGGGGGTCAGTCCGGCCATAGGGGACTCCTTTCTGATGGTCATACCAATTCTCCGAACAGCGCCCAGGTGTTGCTGTCGGTGATCTTTACGTCGTGATAGCTGCCGACGGCGGCCTTGTCGCCTACAAGATGCACCAGCCGTCCTCCGGCGGTGCGGGCGGTCAGCGGCCAGCGGCTGTCGTCGCTTTCGCCGTCGATGAGGCAGCGCAGCGTCCGCCCCACATACTGTGCATGGATCTCCTCGGAGATCCGGTTCTGGGCATCGCACAGCCGGTCAAACCACACCTGCTTTTCCTCGCGGGGGACGGGATCATCCAGTTTTGCAGCCGGTGTGCCGGGACGGGGGGAGAAGATAAAGGTGAACAGCGCGTCGAACCGCACCTGTTCCACCAGCGCCACCGTCTCCATGGCCTCGGCCTCCGTCTCGCCGGGGAAGCCGATGATGACGTCGCTGGTCAGCACCAGCTCCGGCATGACCTTGCGGGCGTAGGTGATCAACTCCAGATACCGCGCCTTGTCATAGGGGCGGTTCATGGCTCGCAGCACACGGTCACAGCCGGACTGCACCGGCAGGTGCAGCTGCTTGGCAACGTGGCGGCACCGCGCCATGGTATCGAACAGCTTGAAGCTGGCGTCCTTGGGCTGGGAGGACATGAAACGGATCAGGTAATCCCCCTCGATCTCATCCAGTGCTGACAGAAGATCGGCAAAATCATAGCCGGTTCCCAGATCCTTGCCGTAGGAGTTCACATTCTGTCCCAAAAGGGTGATCTCCTTGTAGCCCTCGGCGGCCAGCTGCCGCACCTCGGCAATGATCTGCCGGGGATCGCGGCTGCGCTCCCGCCCCCGAACATAGGGGACGATGCAGTAGGAGCAGAAATTGTTGCACCCGTACATGATGGACACCCATGCTCGCGTGCGGCCTTCCCGCGCCACCGGCATGCCCTCAGCGATGGAGCCGTGTTCGTCCTCCACGGAGAACACCCGCCCCCGGCGGGTATAGACCTGCCACAAAAGCTCGGGGAACTTCCACAGCGCCTGCGGACCGAAGACCAGATCCACATGGCGGTAGGACCGGCGCACCTTTTCCGCCACCTCCGGCCGCTGCGCCATGCAGCCGCACAGGCAGATGATCTGCTGGGGATTGGCCTTCTTCGTGTGGGTCAGGGCGCCCAGATTGCCGTATACCCGCTTCTCGGCGTGGTCGCGGATGGCGCAGGTGTTCAGCACGATGATGTCCGCCTCGGACGGCTCTGTGACGAATGTGCAGCCCATGGCCTCCAGCATTCCCATGATGTGCTGGCTGTCGGCCACGTTCTGCTGGCAGCCGAAGGTGTCCACCAGTGCGCGGACAGCGCCGCCCCGCTGGGCGTGCAGTTCCTTTATTTTTTCGGTAAATTCCCGCTGACGGCGCATATCCGCGTCAGACAGAACAACGTTTTTCCGTTCCAAGAGTACCTCCTTCGCCCGGCAGGAAGCGCGGGGCGATATAGAATCAAGATATTATACCACATGCCGCGCCGCAACACAAGAAAGCGGGAGAAGAAAAATGTCGAAAAGTATGGAATCAAGCGATTACTGCGTAATACGCATTTCATGCGGAGATAAAGGGTATTGCGTTTTTGACCGCGTTTTCTATGCATACATCGTTTGGATATTTGAGGGCATTCTGCTCCTGCCGGAGAGTATGGGTCACTGCGCCCGATGGAAAATGCCGCTTTGCCGCTATGTTATGATGGCGCACAGCGCATGGAGCAGTTCAGCTCCGGTGTACTGGGGCTTTAAGGGTCAGCATAAGGGTCAAACCCGTTTCGGGGCAAAAAAACCTTGAAACCATTGCTCTTTATAGGATAGCTGTTCAAACGCAGCCGCGACCGCCTTTGCCTGAATCCCATTCCAGAGGATGTCGGCATAGTTCCAGCTAAGGAAGGCAACAAGCGCCGCAGCGCGGAGATCAACGCCGATAATGTCTACTTTGGCGATTCCCGTCCGGCGCAGACCGAGGGAGCTTCCGGGACTGGTGAGGCAGATGCCTTCAAGGATTTCCCGCCATTGGATGATTTCCCGTCCGCCGCAGGCAGTTCTGACAAAGAGCCGCCGTTCTGATTCTGTATGGTGATGAAATAAGCAGGGGGGAGGCTTACGCCTCCCCCTGCGGATAAGGAGATGCTTTATGAATACCAATAGGCGAAAAACCTTTCGGACAATAACGGACGTGCTGCATTCCCCCATTGCGGAGCTTGCGGCTCTTCGGAGAAAACCGGCACAGAAAACCGACCGGGTGATGCGCTCCAGCAAACTGGAAGACAGCATATACGCTGAATTACGCGAGGATGATGCAGAAATGGATATGACGGAGAACGCCGCGGCGCAGAGGCTCAAGTCTTTCCCTGCCCTCTCCCGCGATGTGTTTCAATCCTTATATTCGCTGGCTCCGCGCAAAAACGATGCGGATATGCTCACCGCTGCGGCGCAGAGGTTCAACGCGCCCATCCTCGACCATGTTGCCCAGCAGGACGATTATCCCACGCTGAAGAATATCTGCGAGGGTCGCAGCCTACCTGCCTATGAAGCGGCAGCAGAGTTCACCGATCGAGCCGCCGAAGAACTGGACGGGCTGTTGTCTGAGGTAGGCGGTGATAAAGGCGTACTGAATACCCTCGAAAAGCTGGAAACGGCGCGTGATGCCGCCGCAGAGGAGCTCGCCAAGCTGCTTGACGCCCAAGCTACAGGAGAAACGACCGAGACGGATAAGCTGGCGCTGATAAATGCTGCCAATCGACTGGACAGCAAGCAGCGGCAGTTGGAGGCTGTATCTCAGATGCTGGACACGACCCTGCTGTGCCAGACGAGGACGGTCGATCTGGCGGTATCCGCCGCTGTGCAGGCCGCTACAGAGCGGGCGCAGGAGGTGCATAGTATCATCGGTGCATGGAGCGATGAGCCCACGAATATGTGCCATACACCTGAAAACCTTGCGCTGCTGGAAAAGGTACGCCAAAGCACGGCACTGAAGGATATTTCCAAGTATCTGGGACGCTTCCGCGAGATTTTCGCGCAGGCCAAGAACAACAGCTATGCTTATGGACGGGGCGAAACTTACTCTCTGGAGTTGGGCAACAACCTATCCCGTGCGTTGACCTCGGAGCTTGCCATACTGGCCACGCCGGAGACTATCCCGCTGTTCCTGCGGAAGTATCAGCAAAAGCAGATCAAACAGTATCGCCGACGTGAACCTGTCTATAAGGGCATGGGCGATATCATCTGCTGCCTGGATGAATCCAACTCTACCAAAGGCGAAACTGCGGCATGGGGTAAGGCGGTGGCCATGACCCTGCTGGAGATCGCCGCGGAGAGCAGCAGGAGCTTTGCGCTGATCCATTTTGCCGGAAGCAACAGTTGCCAGACGGACATATTCCGTCCGGGCGAATACACACTGGAGGATAAACTGACTGCTGCGGAAACATTCCTCGGCGGCGGCACCAACTTTGAACGCCCCGTCCGTGAAGCGATCCGATTGATGGACACTGAGGGCTTTGAAAAGGCCGATATGGTTTTCATCACGGATGATGAATGTGAGTTGCCCGATGCCTGCCAGCAGGAATTGCAGGCGGCACAGGTCGCATATCATTTCACGGTAACAGGCATTTTACTGGACGAGGGGCACGCTGGCATGGATTTCAGCCTGAAACCCTTTTGTCAGAAGATTTACCGAACCAGTGAATTGACTGGGGAGGCCGTTGTGCAATCGATGATAAACTTACGAGCATAAGAGCATAAAAGGAGACGTGAAATTTTCACGTCTCCTTTTATCTATCTACTGCAGCACCGCATGCTCAAGTCACCCAAAGCTGCCGTTTTTTCCCTCGCTGCCGTGGCCCTCCGTTTCCGTCATTTGCGAATTTTTCAAAATGACGAAATGGAGGAAAAGCGCCGTGAAAAAGAAGAAAAATTTTCAAAAAGTTGGCCAAAACGGCTCACTTCAAACGGAGTATTTAGTAAGAGGGAAAGAGAGAACCCTTTCCCGGCAGCAAAAGAGGATGAGTTCACCTCTGTGTCATGATGCCCCGCCTCTCGCCTAAGGAGCGAGTCTCCCGGCGCTATAAAGAGCATCTTGACAGTCTTACTGAGGGAGAGCACTCTCA
>CAKTKM010000023.1 GCA_934569425.1 uncultured Oscillospiraceae bacterium | reverse complement strand
GTCCGAATCCCACCATCGGCTACTTCAGGTGGTTAGACCACCTCACACTGCGTTTTATCATACAACAAAAACTCGCTGTTGTCCAGTCTTATGCGGGAATTCCTCCTGAAAATTTGTCTTTTTTGTCGATAACTTCGCGGCTTTTATCCTATTTTTTCCGCTCTTGCGTTTCCTTTTTCTTCGTGCTACTATATATGGTGACAGCGGCAGAACTCGCCGGCCGCCGCTGCCATAAAAAGGAAACACTTTACGAGGCACGGAAAGGAGCTTTTTCATGCTCGATCGGGTACAACTGAAGCTTGAGGCAAAGGCCATCACCAAAAACGCCAGGGTGTCAGCCTATCTGTTCACGCTGCTGCTTCTGGGGATCAACGCGCTCATCAACGGCATTGACTGGCTGATCTCCGGCGGCACGCAGGCGGAGGTGGCGGCGTATGTGGAGAATTATATGCCGGAGTTCTCCCAGTACATTTCTTTTTCAGGACCGCTGGTGCCGCTGCCGGCGGTAGTGGCAGGCTTTCTCTCCATCGTGCTGTCGCTGGTGTCCATGGTGCTGAGCGCCGGCTACGTCCTGTATGCCATGCGCGTCCGCAAGGGACTCCTGACGCCTTATGCCACGCTGTTTGACGGCTTTTTGTTTGCGGGAAAGATCATCCTTTTGGAGATCGTCATTGGGATCTTTGTCTTTCTGTGGTCGCTGCTGCTCTTTATCCCCGGCATCATCGCCGGATACCGGTACCGTTTCGCCCTGTATAACCTGTGCGACAATCCGGAGATGGGCGTGATGGAGGCGCTGAACATGAGCAAGGCGCAGACACTGGGTCACAAGTGGGAGCTGTTCGTGCTGGATCTGAGCTTCCTTGGCTGGAACATCCTGTGCGGCCTGACGCTGGGCATTCTGTCCATCTGGATCTCTCCCTATATCCAGCAGACGGACATCGGGTATTTCGAGGCTATCAAGCAGATGTCCGGTGTGGGCGCCCAGCCGCCCCGGGAGGACGGGACCTTCCGCACAGATGACCGCTTTGACGGCGGCACCTCCGGTTGGGATCCCGAGCGGTAAACACCACGCGCCGAAGCACTGCTTCGGCGCGTTTTTTCTGATTTTTGACAATTTACACAAGTATGGTGTTTATTTTTTGTGAAAATGTCGGTTTGCATTTCCCGTGATTTTCGCTATAATGAAAAGACAGTCCCCTGTGGACTGGGCGGGGGCGTCTGAAACGGCGTACCCGCAGGTTTGTCGCCTTGTGGTTTATATGGTAGGGAAAAGAGAGGACGAATGTCCTCTCTTTTCCCTTTTTCTTATGGTTGTCTTCTTATTTCGCCTGATACGGCTCCTCCAGCAGCTCCGGCTTGCGCAGGTATTTGCGGAAGTCGTTGCAGAAGGCAGCGTATTCGTAGCCGGTGCAGATCCGCTCGTCCATGACCACGCCGAGGGGCATGATCTTTTTGCTGAGGTTGCCGTTCATGAAATCCGGCACGGGCTTTCCCATGCAGAGGAACACGCTGGTGGTACCGAATTCATAGCAGTGGTGATGGATATAGCTGGTCTTGATAGAGGCCAGATTGGTGATGAACATGCTGGTGTGGAAGGGGCTGAGATCGATGATCTTCCGGGGCAGCAGGCCCAGCCTGTCCAGACGATAGGCAAGCCCCACGACCAGCTTGGGCAGCAACGAGAAGGAGAACATCATGCGGGCGAACTTGTCGGTGTTATTCTTCTGCTCGGTGGCCGCGTTGGCGGACACCGCCTCGGTGATCTTCTGCTGAATGGTGAACACGGTGTCCTCCGGCGTCAGGAAGATCTTCAGGGAGGTCTCATCCGGGCGGCCGTCCGGCAGCTTTTTCAGGATCACAAAGGACACGCAGAAATGGTTGCGCTTATAGACCTTGCTGCTCATGACAAAGTAGTTCAGCTTGGGATTATACATCACGGCGCGGTAATAGGCCGCAATGATCACGGCCATGTGGTTGATCCGCACACCGCCGCGGCGCTTTTCCCGGATATAGGCCTTGATGATCTCCTCGTCGATATATTCGGTAATGGTATTCTGGGCATCATACCGCTTGGGCATGATATAGGGAACAGCCGCCACGATGGGCGGAAGGTCTTTGACCCGGGTGCCGTCTGGACGCATGGGTTTTTTCCTCGATTCTTTGTTTCTCGACATCATTATACGGTATCACCGGAGGGATTGCAACCTGTGCCGGCAAGAATTTTTTCTTTACCTTTTTGGTGAGATTTGCTATACTATAATTTATTATAGAAGGAAGTGAAAGGAGGCGGATCGACCATGAAGTTTCCCTCTTGGCATGTGGCGCCGGAACACGGCGCCGCGGCAAAATGTCTGGCAGACGCGGGCTATTCCTATCTGGTGTCCGGCGTGCTGGCAAGCCGCGGAGTGGAACGAGTCGAGGACGCGGCCGAATTTCTGGCGCAGGAAACGGCGCTGAGCCATTCCCCGTTTTTGATGCGGGATATGGACAAGGCGGCGGCGCGGATCACGCAGGCGATCGCCGACGGCGAACGGATCGCCATTTTCGGTGACTATGACGTGGACGGCATCACCGCCACATGTATTCTGGTGGACTATCTGAAGGGACGGGGCGCCGATGTGGTACACTACATCCCCCGCCGGATCGAGGATGGCTACGGGCTGAGCCGCGAGGCCATCGAGGGTCTGCGCAAGGGCGGCGCCACGCTGCTGGTAACGGTGGACTGCGGCATCACCGGTGTGGAAGAGGTGGCCTTCGCCCGCTCCATCGGTATGGACGTGGTGGTGACGGATCACCACGAGTGTAAGGAGACGCTGCCGGAGGCCTCGGCTGTGGTGGATCCCCGCAGAGGAGACTGCGGCTATCCCTTCAAGCATCTGGCCGGCTGCGGCGTGGCACTGAAGCTGGTGCTGGCGCTGGGCGGACCGGATCGGGAGGAGGCTTTGTTCTCCCGCTACTGCACGCTGGCGGCCATCGGCACGGTGGCGGACGTCATGCAGATGACCGGCGAAAACCGCACCATCGTATCCCGCGGGCTCGCCACGCTGGATCGCTCGGACTTTATCGGACTGCACGCCCTGCTGCGGGAGGCAGGTCTGGCGGGGCGCGAGATCTCCTCGGTGCAGATCGGCTTTGTGCTGGCGCCCCGCATCAACGCGGCGGGACGCATGGGAGCGGCGGACATGGCGGCGGAGCTGCTGCTGTGTCAGGATCCCCAGCAGGCGGAGGAGCTGGCCAAGGCGCTGTGCGCCCTGAACCGTGAACGGCAGAGCGTGGAGCAGGCCATCTACTCCCAGGCGGAGGAAATGATCCAGCAAATGCCGGAGGAGGAGCGGCGGGCGCTGGTACTGGCTTCGGACACATGGCATCAGGGCGTGGTGGGCATCGTGGCCTCCCGCCTCAGTGAAAAATATTCCCGTCCCAGCTTTATGATCCATCTCAACGGCACCGTGGGCAAGGGCTCCTGCCGCAGCTGGGGCGGCTTTAACCTGTTCGCGGCACTGGAAAGCTGCTCCGACCTGCTGCTGGGCTTCGGCGGACACGAGCTGGCGGCGGGCTTTACCATCGAGGAGAGCAACATTCCCGCTTTCCGGGAACGGATGAATCAATATGCCGCCGAATATTGGGTCGGCAAGGCGCCGGAGGCGGCGCTGGAGATCGACATGGAGCTGCGCCAGCCGGGGCGCGTCACGCTGGCAGAGGTGGAGGCGCTGGGGGCGCTGGAGCCTTACGGCAGCGGCAATGCAAGGCCGCTGTTCTGCCTGATGGGCGCCACGCTGCTGCGGACGCAGAATGTCGGACAAAACCGGCATCTGAAACTGCGTTTAGGCAAAGGCGCAGCCCAGTTTGACGGCATTTTCTTTTCCACCACCGCGGACGCCTGCGGCTGCGGCGAGGGCGACCGCGTGGACGCGGCGTTCTACTTGCAGGTCAACGAATTCCGGGGCAGCCGCACGGTGCAGCTGCAGATGGTGGACATCCGCCCTTCGCTGCTGGCCAGCAGCCGGGAGCAGGAGGCTTTGACGCTGGTGGAGCAATGCACCGCCGGCAAAGCGGTATCCGCCAAAAACGCCCGCCGGATGCTGCCCACCCGCGAGCAATATGTTGCCGCGTGGCGAACCTTGCAGCATCTGGTCCCGGCGGAGGGACTGCACGCACCCTATCTGCCACTGCTGCGGTCACTGGGCGCGGCGCTGGGCAGGATGGACGCCTTTCTGCGGGGTGCGGTATGTCTGGCGGTGTTTCAGGAGCGGGGGCTGCTGGAAGCTGCGGTCTGCGGCGACAGCGTGTTCCTGCGTCTGGCAGGAAAGGATAAAAAAGTTAACTTAGAGGACTCTCAGTACATACAGCGTCTGACTGACGCGGAGACAGGACGGGGAGGAGGCGACGCGCAATGAGCAAAACGGTAGACATCGAGGCCATGTACCGGCATCTGGAGGATACGGTACGCGCCTATAATCCCGCCGCGAATTTTGCCCAGATCCGGCAGGCCTATGAATTCGCCCGCGACCTGCACGGCAGCCAGCTGCGGAAGGACGGATCGCCCTTTGTGACGCATCCGCTGGCCGTGGCGCAGATCGTGGCGGAGGAGCTGCATCTGGACAGCGAATCCATTGAGGCGGCGCTGCTGCACGACACCATCGAGGACACCGACGCCACCCACGAGCAGCTGGCCAAGCTGTTTTCCCCCACGGTGGCCGATCTGGTGGAGGGCGTCAGCAAGCTGACCCGCGTCCACTACACCTCCAAAGAGGAGGAGCAGATGGAGAATCTGCGAAAGATGCTGATGGCCATGAGCAAGGACATCCGCGTGATCCTCATCAAGATCGCCGACCGGCTCCACAACATGCGTACCATGGAGTATCAGACGCCGGAGAAGCAGAAGCAGAAGTCCTTTGAGACCATGGAGATCTACGCGCCCATCGCGCACCGGCTGGGCATGCAGAAGATGAAGTGGGAGCTGGAGGATCTCTCGCTGAAATACCTCGATCCCGTGGGGTACCGGGAGATCACCGAGGCGCTGGATGAGAAGGCGGCGGAGTACGACGGCTTTATGTCCGCCATTCACGATCAGATCACCACGCGGCTGAAGGAGGCCGGTATCGAGGCCACGGTTTACGGCCGCATGAAGCACCCCTACTCCATCTACCGGAAAATGTATACCCAGAACAAGAATCTGGACGACGTATTCGACCTGTTTGCCTTCCGTGTCATTGTGGACACGGTGGCGGACTGCTACAACGTGCTGGGTATCGTTCACGACCTGTATAAGCCCATTCTGGGACGGTTCAAGGATTATATCGGCACCCCCAAGCCCAACCTCTATCAGAGCCTGCACACCACGGTGGTGGGCGAGAGCGGGATCCCCTTTGAGGTGCAGATCCGCACCAAGGAGATGCACGAGGTGGCGGAATACGGCATCGCCGCCCACTGGAAGTACAAGCAGAACGGGCAGGGCGGCGGCGATGAGGGACGCTATGAATGGGTACGCCGCCTGCTGGAGAATCAGGAGGGCGCCGACGCGGAGGACTTTATCCATTCGCTGAAGGTGGACATGTTCGCCGACGAGGTGTTTGTGTTTACCCCCAACGGCGATGTGATCAACCTGCCTGCCGGAGCCACGCCCATTGACTTTGCCTATAACATTCACTCCGCCGTGGGCAACCACATGGTATCGGCCAAGGTGAACGGACGGATCGTGCCGCTGAACCACCGGCTGCAAAACGGCGACGTGGTGGAGGTCTCCACCAGCCAGAGTGCCCACGGACCCAGCCGCGACTGGATCAAGATCGCCCGCTCCAGCAACGCCCGCAGCAAGATCCGGCAATGGTTCAAGCGGGAAAAACGGGACGAGAACATCGTCAACGGGCGGCAGAGCTTCGAATCGGAGCTGAAGCGCACCGGCGTGTCGCTGAAGGAGCTGCTGGCGGACGATAACGTGCCGAACGTGCTGAAGAAGCTCAGCTTCAACTCCGTGGACGATATGTACGCCGCCATCGGCTACGGCGGCGTAACGGCGCTGAAGGTCATCGGGCGGCTGCGGGAGGATATTCAGCGTATCCTGCACCAGCACCAGACAGAGCGGCAGGCAGAGGTGCCTGTGGCCGGTCAGCCGGAGATCATGCGCCCCGCCGTACCCCAGCGGAAGGGCGAACACGGCATCATCGTGGAGGGTCTGAGCAACTGTCTGGTGAAGTTTTCCAAGTGCTGCTCTCCCGTGCCGGGGGACGACATCGTGGGGTATATCACCCGTGGCTACGGCGTTTCGGTACACCGGACGGACTGCCCCAACGTGCTGCGCTCCCGGGATGATCCCAACGAGGCGGGACGCTGGATCCGCGTCAGTTGGGCCGCCAAGACCAGCGAGGAGTACCACACCATGCTGCAGGTTGTGGCCAAGGATCGCATCAGCCTGATCGTGGACGTGTCCACGGTGCTGTCGGCCACGAAAACACGGGTGCTGTCTCTGAACGCCCGCTCCACGCCGGACGGCTTCGGTCTGCTGGATCTGGGCATCTCGGTATCGGATCGGGAACAGCTGAAGGTGGTCATGAACAAGCTGGAGCAGATCCAGGGTGTGATGAAGGTCACACGACCGGCGGGATAACACCTATGCCTCCTCTGTGTAAGAGGAGTGAGAAGCGGCGCTTTGCCGCCCCACATTGAATACTATTTGTATAAAGGAGAACGAATTATGCGCGCTGTATTGACTCGCGTGAAGCACGCCTCCGTCACCATCGACGGAAAAGTACACGGCCAGATCGGCGAAGGCTTTCTGATCCTGCTGGGCATCACCCACGAGGACACGGAGGCACAGGCTGTGAAGCTGGCAGACAAGCTGACTGGCCTTCGCATTTTTGAGGATGAGAACGGCAAGATGAATCGCGGTCTGGACGAGGTAAAGGGCGAGCTGCTGGTGGTTTCCCAGTTTACCCTGTACGGCAACTGCAAGAAGGGACGGCGGCCGGAGTTTCTGGCGGCCGCACGGCCGGAGGTGGCCATCCCCCTGTACGAAAAGTTTGTGGAACTGTGCCGCGCCAAGGGCTTCCATACCGAAACCGGCGAGTTCGGCGCCTATATGCAGGTGGACAGCCTGAACGACGGGCCGCTGACGCTGGTGGTAGACACGGATCAGCTGTAAGAGGAGGATGTTTGCGTGAAGGTGCTTTCTTTGATGGTGGGACCCATCATGACCAACTGCTATATTCTCTGCGATGAGGACGCCAAGGTCTGCGCGGTGATCGATCCCGGCGACGAGCCGGAGCGGATCGCCGCCATGGTGGCCTCCAGCGGCTGTGAACCCGCCATGATCCTGCTGACCCACGGCCACTTTGACCACTGCACCGGCGTGGCGGGGCTGCTGAAAAAGTGGCCGGAGCTGCCGGTCTATATCCACCGGGGCGACGTGACCGACACCTCCGGCGGCGAACTGCAATTCCGCCGTCTGGGGGAGAAAAACCAGCGGTACTATCAGGAGGGCGACAAACTGACGGTAGGCAGCCTGACGCTGGACGTGCTGGAGACTCCCGGCCACTCCACCGGCTCCGTGTGTCTGCTGGTGGAGGGTCAGGGTGTGATCTTTGCCGGCGACACACTGTTCCGCGGCAGCTGCGGGCGGTGCGACTTCCCCGGCGGCGATTACCGGGCAATGCTGAAGTCTCTGGCACGGCTGGGGGCGCTGGAGGGGCAGTACACGGTCTATCCCGGCCACGACTCCGCCACGGATATGGACTTTGAACGGAAGTATAACCCCTATATGAAGCAGGGTCTGGGCGCATGAAGCTGATCTTTACCGGCCACAATGACCGCTATGCCATTGAGCAGGATCTGCTGGCCTTTTTCCCCACGGAGCGCCCGGTATATGATCCGGAGGCGGCAGAGGACAGCTGCGCATGGGTAAAGCTGTCGGAGGGACAAACCTACACCACCGCCACCACCCGCATCCTCTACGGGGGACGGGAAGGCCACGGCCTTTCCCGCGTGCGCATTGATCCCGCTCTGACCCCCTATCAGCAGGAGGGTCTGCGGCAGCGGGCGCTGAAAATGAGCTTTTTTAAGGCCTCCGTCGAGATCCTTGGGCATATCCCCCCCTGGGGCAGTCTGACCGGCGTGCGCCCCGCCAAGCTGGCGGCGCGGCTGCTGCGCAGCGGTATGACGCCCCGTCAGGCGGAGCGGGAGCTGGCGCGCGCCTATCAGGTGTCCGCGCCCCGCCGCCGCATGTGCGTGGAGGCGGCGCAGGCGGGCATTGCCGCCAAGGCGGCGCTGGCGCCCAACGACATTTCCCTTTACATCGGAATCCCCTTCTGTCCCACCCGCTGCGCCTATTGCAGCTTTGTCTCTCAGGCGGTGGAACGCTCCTTCAAGCTGATGGAGCCGTATCTGGCCGCGCTGGAACGGGAGATCACACTGGCAGCGGAAATGGTGAAGAACACCGGGCTGCGGATCAAGTCCTTTTACATGGGGGGCGGCACGCCCACCACACTGTCCGCCAGACAGATGGATCACCTGCTGACCCACCTGAACCGCAGCTTTGACCTGAGCGGTGTGGTGGAATACTGCATCGAGGCGGGACGACCCGACACCATCGACCGGGAGAAGCTGCAGGTTCTGCTGGATCACGGCGCCGACCGGATCAGCGTCAATCCGCAGTCGCTGGACGACAGGGTGCTGCAGGCCATCGGCCGCAGGCACACGGCCGCCGATATTCTTGCCGCCATGGAGCTGGCCACGTCCATGGGGTTCCCCCATGTGAATATGGATCTGATCGCGGGACTGCCCGCCGACACCCCGGAGGGCTTCCGCCGGACGCTGGATCAGTGCGTCAAAAGCGGTGCGGACAACATCACCGTTCACACGCTGGCGCTGAAAAAGGGCAGCCGCCTGACACTGGAGGGCAGTCCCATCCCTTCCGCCGATGCGGTGGCGGAGATGCTGGACTACGCAGATCCCGCCCTGCGTGCGGCAGGGTTTGCCCCCTACTACCTCTACCGGCAGAAATACATGTCCGGCAGCTTTGAAAACGTGGGCTGGTGCATATCCGGCGCGGAGGGACTGTATAATATCTACATCATGGAGGAGCTGCACAGCATCCTGTCGCTGGGCGCAGGCGGCTCCACCAAGATGGTGGACATCCGGCGGGACGACCGGATCGACCGGATCTTCCATCCCAAATATCCCACAGAGTACATCCAGCGGCAGGAGCAGATCGCGGCGGATCTGGAGAAGTTCGCGGCGTTTCACCGGGAAATGCTGACAAACAGGGAGAAGTAACGCTTTTTGATATTGCGCGGACGCCGTCCGCGCAATATCCGTCTCGGAGGAGGTGACAGCTTGCAGCGCAGACAGAGCTTTTTGAGCGGCGCGGCCATTCTGGCCGGCGCGGTGGCGGTCACCAAGGTGCTGGGAGCGCTCTACAAGATCCCGCTGGGCAACCTGCTGGACAGTCAGGGCATGGCGCATTTCTACGCGGCCTACAACGTGTATAACCTGCTGCTGATGCTGTCCACGGCAGGGCTGCCGCTGGCAGCCTCCCGGCTGGTGGCACAGGCGGAGACACTGGGACGGCATGATCAGAGCCGCCGGGTGTTTCGCTGTGCCTTGGGTCTGCTGGGGGGATTGGGTCTTTTCTTCTCGGCGCTGATGCTGTGCCTGCCCACGGCCATGGCCGGGGCGCTCCATGACCCCATGGCGGCCAAGGCCATTGCCGTGCTGGCGCCATCGGTGCTGTGCGTATGCGTTACCTCCGCGATCCGGGGCTATACGCAGGGGCTGGGCAATATGACGCCCACCGCCGTCAGCCAGATCATCGAGTCGGCCTGCAAGCTGGCGGTGGGACTGGGACTGTGCTGCTTTTTGCTGCGGCAGGGGGCGGACGCCGCTACCGGCGCCGCCGGTGCCATTGCAGGCGTCACCTGCGGCACGGTGCTGGGGCTGTGCTATCTGCTGTGGGCGCTGAAGCGCTGCCCTCGGCGGCACGGCGGCACGATGGAGCCGACGACGGACACCCTGCGGCAGCTGCTGCAGATCGGTGTTCCCGTCACGGTGGCCGGCGGCGCCATGAGCCTGATGACGCTGCTGGATCAATCGCTGGTACTGGGAACGCTGCAGGGACGACTGGGACTGACGGCAGAGGCCGCGGCGGAGCTGTACGGGCAGTACACCTTCGGCATGACGCTGTTTGTGCTGCCGCCGTCATTCATCTATCCGCTGTCGGTGTCTCTGATCCCCGCCATTACACAGGCACGGGCGGCACGCGACGACTCCGCCGCCGGAAGGCTGACCGCCACGGCGCTGCGGATGACGGCGCTGCTGGCACTGCCCATGGGGGCGGGACTGTCGCTGCTGGCGCTGCCGATCCTGCGGCTGCTCTATCCCGCCGTGCCGGAAACGGCGGCGGCCGCCGCGCCCCATCTTGCGGTACTGGGCATTGCCAGCATCCTCGTATGTCTGATGGTGGTCACCAACGGGATCCTGCAGGCCTACGGGCGGGAACGCATACCGATCCTGACGCTTCTTTGCGGGGGCATCCTGAAGATCGTTACCAACTATCTGCTGGTGGCCGATCCTGCCACGGGGATCCACGGCGCGCCGGTGGGAACTCTGTATAGCTACGCGCTGATCGTGGTACTGAACCTGATCGCGGTGTACCGCTGCACCGGCGGCAGAACCGATCTCTTCCGCTGCCTGTGGCGTCCGGCGCTGTGCGCGGCAGTGATGGCGCTGGCGGTGCGGCCCTGCTTCCATCTGTTTTCGCGCCACATGTCCGGAAATCTGGCAACGGCTGCCGTCATCGCGGCGGCGGCGGTGGTATATGCCGTGATGGTACTGGCACTGGGCGCGGTGACAACAGAGGACCTCCGGCATCTGCGGATCGGGGAAAAATGGGCAAAAAAGCTGAGGCTGCGGTGATTTTTTTGTCTTTTCTGCGGAAAAGGGGTTGCAATGACACCGCAAATATGGTAAATTTTCTATTGCCCCGTGTTTCGGGGCATCCACTTGATTCTTAATGCGACACGCTTCGTTTTAGGATTTCGTTTACCAATGAAAATTTTTAGGAGGAAATACCATGAATAAAACCGAACTGATCTCCGCCGTCGCCGAGAAGGCCGGCCTGTCCAAGAAGGCCGCTGAGGCCGCCGTCAACGCCACCCTGACCGCCGTCACCGAGAGCCTGAAGGCCGAGGAGAAGGTGCAGCTGGTGGGCTTCGGCTCCTTTGAGGTGAAGCACCGCGCCGAGCGTACCGGTCTGAATCCCCGCACCGGCAAGCCCGTCACCATCGCCGCCTCCAAGGTTCCCACCTTCAAGGCCGGCAAGGCGCTGAAGGACGCTGTGAAGTAATCACACCCTGTATCGAGAGAAAAGCGGCTGCGCCGCTTTTCTTTTTTAGGAGACACTGTATGAGACTGGACAAATACCTGAAGGTCAGCCGCCTGATCAAGCGGCGCACCGTGGCCAACGAGGCCTGCGACAACGAGCGGGTCAGCGTCAACGGACGGGTGGCACGAGCCTCCTACGACGTGAAGGTGGGCGATGTGATCACCATTCGCTTCGGACAGAAGGCACTGTCGGTGGAGGTAGTCTCGGTGGCCGACAACGTGGGAAAGGCCGACGCGGCCGCCATGTACCGGGAGACCACGGACAAGACGTTATAATCTGCGGCACCCTCTCATATAATGCGATAACGCATTGTATGGGAGGGTGTTTGATTTGGCATACGATATAAACGGCGGCAGCGGCGCCATGTACCACCGGCTGACGCTGGAAGGACGGGAGAAGCTGACCGTATCCGGCGTAGAGGATGTGGAGCGGTTCGATGAAACCTGCATCGTCATGTCCACCTGCGCGGGAACACTGGTGATCACCGGCGAAGAGTTGCACATCGGGAAGCTGAGTCTGGATGGCGGCGAGCTGCATGTAGACGGCCACATTGACGGCGTGAACTATGAGGAGGAGCAGCCGCGGCGAGAGGGGCTGTTCAGCCGGCTGTTCGCCTGATGGAAAACTATGTCTCCGTGCAGCTGCAGCAGTTGGGTGCGGCAGTGGCGCTGGGCGCCGCCGCCGGGCTGGTATACGATGTGCTGCGGGCCGCCCGACTGATGGATCGGCACGACCGGCGGCTGACGCATCTTCTGGATGCGCTGTTTGTGACGCTGCTCGGGCTGGGGGCGCTGTGGCTGGCGCTGGTGGTGGGAGACGGCGAGCTGCGGCTTTATATGATCACCGGCGTGCTGCTGGGAGCGGCGGCATGGTTTCTTCTGCTGTCGGCATTACTGCGGCCGGTATGGGACTTCTGGGCGGCGGCGCTGCTGGAAACGGGGCTATTGCTGCGGCGTCCCGTCATATGGGCGGCACAGCAGCTGAAAAAAGCCGCGGCGGCGGCAAAAAAAGGCTTTTCTTTTTGCCGCAGGTGCGCTACAATAAGGGTGGAGGCTTGGCGCTCCCGTTCTATACGAAATATGTCTCAACCGCAGGAAGGAGGCAAGGCAATGGCCGAACGAAAGAGCCGAAAAAAAGCGAAAAAGAAGATCAGTCCCGTGGTTCTGCTGGTGATCGCCCTGCTGACGGCGGTGCTGGGGGTACAGATCGTGCGGGTCTACAGCCAGCTGAAGGTGGCGCGAACAGAGGAGTCTGTTCTGTCCCAGCAGCTGCAGGAGCAGCAGCAGGAAAACGACGCTCTGCGCTCAGATCTGGCCAAGAAAAACGACGAAAGCTTCATCAAGGCGCTGGCACGGGATCTGCTGGGGCTTGCCGAAGAGGGCGAACGGATCTTTTACGATGTGAATGATTGAAAACGGGACGGCGGCGCCGTCCCGTTTTTTATGAAGTGAGCGGCATCCGGGTCGGACGGGAGCGGCACGGAAATTCTGCCGGCGGCATATTTTTCGCGGCAACGACAGAAACCGCCGTCATCCGCAGGGCGCAAGGCGTACAATGGGAGAAAGGAGTGAAGCGCCATGAAAAACCGCCGTAAAAGTGATTTTCTGTCCAGCCGCGTACAGTACATATCCCTGTCACAATTGACGCCCAACCCACAGCAGCCGCGGCGCTGCTTCGACGAGGCCGCCCTGCGGGAGCTGGCCGACAGCATCCGCGCCTACGGCATTTTGCAGCCGCTGACCGTGCGGCGCGCAGGAAGCGGCTATCAGCTGGTGGCGGGCGAACGCCGTATGCGCGCCGCCCGTATGGCGGGACTGCGGGAGGTTCCCTGTCTGGTGGCCAAGGTAGACGAGCAGGACGCCGGCATGCTGGCGCTGATCGAAAATTTGCAGCGCCGCGATCTGGATTGCTTTGAGGAAGCCGCCGCCATTGCCCGCCTGATCGGCCGCTATGGGCTCAGTCAGGAGCAGGCGGCGGAAAAGCTGGGAAAATCCCAGTCCGCCGTAGCCAACAAGCTGCGGCTGCTGCGGCTGGGGGAGCCGGTGCGGGAGCAGCTGCGGCAAAACGGACTGACGGAACGCCATGCCCGGGCGCTGCTGCGGCTGCCGGACGACACCTCCCGCACGGCGGCGCTGACCGTGATCGTTCAGCGGGGCTGGAATGTGGCACAGACAGAGCGCTATATTGAGCAGATCCTGACGGAGCCGCCGGAAAGAGCCGCTTCCGCCCGTGCCTGCTATATTATCAAGGATGTGCGGCTGTTTCTCAACAGCATTGACCGCAGCCTGCGGGTCATGCGGCAAAGCGGCGTGGACGCCGACCTGGGACGACAGGACACGGACAGCGAGATCCTGCTGACCATCCGCATCCCCAAGCAGCCCGCGGCGCGAAAGGCATAAGAAAAAAGAGCTCCTTTTGGCGCTCTTTTTCGCGCGGAGCAGGCGGCAAACCGTCCGCACGATGCTCCCGTGTGCCTGTGATGATCCCCGCAGGGACAACGACCGCCGCTGTTGACATTCTCCTCCCCCGCCGCTATACTGAAACCAACAACGGATCGGGAGGAATCACCATGGACGCTTATCGGATCTGTCCCCAGTGCGGCACACATAACGACCCGAAAAACAGCCTTTGCAGCAGCTGCCAGAAAACACTGGTGGATGTACCGGTGTCCGGAGACCGTTCAAAGGTGATGCCGGGGAAAAATATGGTGGCGCAAATGCTAAAGGGCTGCGCAGTGGTGATTTATCTTTTTGCCGCGGTAACGGGAATTTTTCACGCGCTCAATTCCGGCGCTCTATCTTTTTTGCTGCGCGATTGGGTGATCGGCTTCGTGGCGGGAACGCTGCTGCTGGGCTTTTCCGAGATCATCCGCCTGCTGCACGAGATCAATCAGAAGAAATGACGCAGAACGCCGCCCTGCAATTACAGGGGCTGCGAAAGCGTGGAGGCCGGAACAATGCGGTCATGCGGCGTTTTCGTAAAGCAGCCCCCTCACCACGCGGCAAAGCCGCGACCGCTTTCCTTGCACAGGGAAGCTTTTGGCTTCGCGCCGCAGGACAGCTTTTTGACAGACGGAAAAAAGAGAGCCTTCTGGCTCTCTTTTTTTGTATCAGGCCTCGTTTTCGGACAGATAGCGGGCGACAAAAATGCCGCTGGCGCTGGCGTGGGACAGGGAGTGGGTCACGCCGCTGCCGTCGCCGATGACGAACAGCCCCTTGTGGGG
>CAKTKM010000022.1 GCA_934569425.1 uncultured Oscillospiraceae bacterium | reverse complement strand
CCCCCAGACAAAGTACCAGTGCCTCGTCTTATGGCGGAACACCCACATTCCCAGCAGCGCGCCGATACTGCCGCCCAGCAGCGGCAGCAGAAACAGCGTTTTTTCCGGCACACGCCACGCGCCGCGCTTTGCCCTGGCCTTATCCGCCCCATACACTGTAAAGGTTATGAGGTTGACAGCTGCCAGGTACCACAGCAGATACTCCGTTACAGGCGGCACAGCTCACAGGCGGTCTCAGCCGCCAGACGGGCATTGTTGTAGACCAGCTGGATGTTGGCGTCCAGACTGCTGCCGCCGGTGATGTCCTTGATCTTGGCCAGCAGGAAGGGCGTGGTTGCCTTGCCGTGGATCCCCTGCTTCCTGGCATCGGCCACAGCCTCGTCGATGGCCTTGTTGATAACGCCCGCGTCCATGGAGTACTGCTCCGGGATGGGATTGGTCACCAGCATACCGGTCTTCAACCCCATCTCACGCTGGGCATGGAAGGCGGCGGCCAGCTGGGCGGGGGTATCCAGCCGATAGTCCACACCAAAGCCGGAGCGGCGGGTATAGAAGGCGGGCAACTCATCGGTCTGATAGCCGATGACAGGTACGCCGTGAGTCTCCAGATACTCCAGCGTCAGACCCAGATCCAGAATGGACTTGGCACCGGCGCACACCACCATAACGGGAGTCTGCCCCAATTCCTCCAGATCGGCGGAAATGTCCATGGTGGTCTCGGCGCCCCGGTGAACGCCGCCGATGCCGCCGGTGGCAAACACGGAGATGCCCGCCATGTGGGCGATCATCATGGTGGTGGTCACGGTGGTGGCACCGTCCTTGCCCAGCGCTACCAACACCGGCAGATCCCGGCGGCTGGCCTTGGTAACGCCGGCACCGGTCTTGCCCAGATAGTCGATCTCCTCGGGAGTCAGTCCGGCTTTCAGGCGGCCGCCGATGACGGCGATGGTGGCAGGCACAGCGCCGTGGTCGCGGATGATCTTCTCCACGTTCAGCGCCGTTTCCACGTTCTGCGGATAGGGCATACCGTGGGAGATGATGGTGCTCTCCAGCGCCACCACGGGCTTATGGTTTTTCAGCGCCTCCTGCACCTCAGGGGCCACGTCCAGATAACGGTTCATTTCAAAATTCCTCCTTATCGAGTACATAGTTGATGTTTTCCCAGCTCATGCCGGGGTGAATGGTTTCCTGCGCCGTACAGGCCAGCGCACCGGCACCCACGGCCAGACGCGCACTGTCGGCCAGCGGGCGGTCTTTGAGGATCGAAGCGGCCAGCGCCGCCGCCATGGCGTCTCCCGCGCCGGTGGCGTTGGCCACCGGTACCTTGGGACAGGGGAAGCGAGCCGTCTCCCCCGCCGCGTTTTTGGCAAAGATGCCATCCGCCCCCAGAGAGATATACACCTGCCGCAGTCCTGTGGACAGCAGGGCGTCCGCCGCACGCTCCACGTCGGCATCCGTTTTGATCTTCACGCCGCTGAGCAGCTCCGCCTCCATGCGGTTGGGCTTCAGTGCCGTCAATCTGCCCAGCACCGGCTTCAGGCGGGGCGCCTTGATGGTAGACACGGGATCGGCCAGAATGGGGGCGAGGCAATGGCGGCACAGCCAGCGTATCGACTCCTCCGGCAGGTTGGTGTCCAGCACCACCAGCCCGGCACGGTTGATGAAATCCAGCCGCTGCCGCAGGAAATCCGGCGTGATGTGCTCATAGATGTCCATGTCGTTGACCGCCAGCGCCATATCGCCGTCGCAGCCGTCAATGAACAGATAAGTGCCGGTACGGCCGTTGGGGATCACGGCGCTGTGGGTCAGGTCAAGGCCGATGTCCGAGGCGTTGTCCCGCACGCTCTGGGCGAAGCTGTCCTGCCCCAGCACGGTGACCATGGACACATCCTCCCCCAGCAGGCACAGGTTGTGCGCGATGTTGCGTCCCACACCTCCCAGCGAGGTGGTCACCCGGCCGGGGTTGGAATCCCGCGCCACCAGCGGCGCGTGGGACACGGCGCCGATGTCCATGTTGACGCCGCCCACCACTACGATATAGGGGGCTGTCCGCAGCAGGTAGCCGCGGCCGGCGATATAGCCCTTCTTCATCAGGTTGGAGATATGCACCGCCATGCTGGAGCGGGTAATGCCTGCTTTGTCCGCCAGCTCCTGCTGAGAGATCATGGGATCCTGACGGATCCACTCCAGTATCTGCTGTTCCCGTCGGGTCACAGTCTCACCTCCGTAAGCAAAAGTTATTTTATAATCTTGTGTTTATATTACATGCTTTTATCCCCATTGTCAAGCCCCTAAAAAGCCCTTTTATGGGGGCAAAAAAGGCCATTCAGGGGCGAAATACGCCTTGTAAAAGCGGTAGGGATGGTATATAATAACAAATACCGCAAAATTTCACAGAAAAAGGTGACAAAAATATGGAACGTATGAAGATCGCAGCAATTTTTGCCGACGGCGAAACGCTGGGCGGCAAGGAGATCACGGTGTGCGGCTGGGCGCGCACCATCCGCGACATGAAGACTTTCGGCTTCATCGAGCTGAACGACGGCTCCTGCTTCAAGAATCTGCAGGTGGTCATGTCCGCCGAGGAGCTGGCCAACTATAAGGATATTGCCGCCCAGAACGTCGGCGCAGCGCTGATCGTCCGCGGCACGGTGGTGCTGACCCCCGACGCCAAGCAGCCGCTGGAGCTGAAGGCGCACACGATCTCGGTGGAGGGCAAGTCCACCCCCGACTATCCCCTGCAGAAGAAGCGTCACAGCGTGGAATTCCTGCGCACCATCCAGCATCTGCGCCCCCGCACCAACCTGTTTTCCGCCACGTTCCGGGTTCGCTCCGTGGCGGCCATGGCGGTGCATGAGTTCTTCCAGAACCGCGGCTTTGTATATGTTCAGACCCCCATTATCACCGGCAGCGACTGTGAGGGCGCCGGCGAGATGTTCCAGGTGACCACGCTGGATCTGAACAACGTACCCAAGACCGAGGACGGACAGGTGGACTATACGCAGGATTTCTTCGGCAAGAAGACGAGTCTCACCGTATCCGGCCAGCTGAACGCCGAGAACTTCGCCCTGGCTTTCGGCGATGTGTATACCTTCGGCCCCACCTTCCGCGCCGAGAACTCCAACACCCAGCGCCATGCCGCCGAATTCTGGATGATCGAGCCGGAAATGGCCTTCTGCGACCTGAACGGCGACATGGACGTGGCCGAGGCCATGATCAAGTATATCATCCGCCGCGTGCTGGAACGCTGCCCGCAGGAGATCGACTTCTTCAACAGCTTCGTGGACAAGGGACTGAAGGAACGGCTGGAGCATGTGGCGTCCAGCGATTTCGGCCGTGTCAGCTACACCGACGCGGTGGAGATCCTGAAGAAGAATAACGACAAGTTCGACTATAAGGTAGATTGGGGTACCGATCTGCAGACGGAGCATGAGCGCTATCTTACGGAGCAGGTGTTCCAGAAGCCCGTGTTCGTCACCGACTATCCCAAAGAGATCAAGGCCTTCTATATGCGGCTGAACGACGACGGCAAGACCGTGGCCGCCGCCGACTGTCTGGTTCCGGGTATCGGCGAGATCATCGGCGGCAGCCAGCGCGAGGAGCGACTGGAGCTGCTGGAGAGCCGCATCCGGGAGCTGGGCATGAATCCCGAGGATTACTGGTGGTACTGCGACCTGCGCCGTTACGGCTCCTGCCGCCATGCCGGTTTCGGTCTGGGCTTCGAGCGCATGGTCATGTACCTGACAGGCGTCAGCAACATCCGCGACGTGGAGCTGCATCCCCGCACGGTGGGCAACGCGGAGTTTTAATGTAACTGGCGAAAAGTCTGACGACTTTTCTGCCACAGGGTTGCGGCCGGCTGCGCGCACCCTTTGGGTACACTGGCGACCGAGAAGAATTTTTCCGACGTACACGCCGCCGGAAAAATGATTTGATTTTTTCGCCGTCTGCGGACGGCGAACTCTGGGGGGCTTTTAAGGCTTTTCGGGGTATACTAACCCCATCTTTACAAAAGAAAGGAGCGTTGTTATGGCTCTGTTTCACGCAAACGAAGACAATTTCAAGGAGCTGGTGCTGGACAGTACCGAGCCAGTGCTGGTGGACTTCTGGGCCACATGGTGCGGCCCATGTCAGATGCTGGCGCCGGTGCTGGAGGAGCTGTCCGGCCAGGTGAAGGTGGTCAAGGTGGATGTGGACGAAAACCCTCAGCTGGCCATGGCCTTTCAGGTGTCCAGCATCCCCACGGTGATCTCCTTCCAAAACGGAAAGGCGCTGAAAAAGTCCGTGGGCGTAACGTCCAAAGAGACGCTGCTGGCACTGCTGGCATGATCGTTTTGAAAAGTACGCAGGGCGGAAGCTCTGCGTACTTTTTACGTTGACAAACGACTTTGTGTCAGATACAATAACAGCAACAACTCACCAAGGAGGGTCACTATGAACATTGCATTGCTGGGCTTCGGCGTTGTGGGAAGCGGCGTATATGAATGGTGCCGCGGACGGGAGGATCTTCACGTCCGCCGTGTACTGGTGCGCTCGGACAAACCCCGGATCACGGACATCGCCACCCATGATTTTCAGGATATTCTCCGGGACGACAGCATCGGCATCGTGGCGGAGGTGATGGGCGGACTGCATCCCGCCTATGAGTACGTCACCGCCGCGCTGAAGGCAGGCAAGCATGTGGTCACGGCCAACAAGGCGCTGATCGCCGCCTATTATCCGGAGTTGACCGCCCTCGCCAGAGCGCAGAACCGGGCGCTGCTGTGTACGGCGGCGGTAGGCGGCGGTATTCCGTGGCTGGTGAATCTGGCGCGCTGTAAGAAATTGGACAGCATCTGCCGTGTAGGCGGCATCATGAACGGCACCAGCAATTTCATCATGGACGCCATGCACAAGGCTCCCGTCTCCTTTCCCGCGATCCTCAAGCAGGCACAGGAGCTGGGCTATGCCGAGGCGGATCCCAGCTCCGACATTGACGGCGATGACATCCGCCGGAAGCTGGTGATCTCCGCCAACATCGCCTTTGACGCCCTGCTGCGGGAGGAGGACATCCCCATGTTCGGCATCCGCACCGTTACCGACAGCGACATCAAGACCTTCCAGCGCCGCGGCTTTGCCTGCAAGCTGCTGGCGGAAGCCGCCCGGACGGAGGAGGGCGTGTGTGCCTATATCGAGCCCACACTGGTGGCCGCCGATGCGCTGGAGGCCGCCGTCCCCGCCAACTTCAACCTTATCACCTACGAGGGAGAGCAGATCGGGCAGCAGAGCTTCTACGGACAGGGCGCCGGTCAGATGCCCACCGCCGCCAACGTGATGCAGGACTGTTTGTCTATTCTGGAGGGACGCACCGGCTTCTACGCCCAAAAGGCCGTTCCCACGGCGCTGGACAGCAGCGGCACGGCACATCCCTACTACGTCCGCACTTCCGCTCCCGATGCGTGGCTGACCTCCCGCACCGCCGAGACGTGGGAGACCGGTGTGGTGACCGGCGCGGTGAACACCTGCGAGATGCTGGCCTGGGCAAAGCGGCAGCTTGCTGCTGATCCCGCCTGCTTTATCGCCGGTATCCGGTAATACATGATAAATGGAAGGCCTGTATCGCTATGGCGATACAGGCCTTTTTTCAGTTTTCCATGTTCTTGCCAAGGAATGCCGCCACGGTCTGCGCCAGCTTATACTCTGTTTCGCCGGCGGCACGGTTGTCGGCGGTGAGAAACAGCACCATGCCCAGCACGTCGCCCTCACAGAGGATCGGAGCGGCCACGGCGGTGGAAAAACCCGCCATACCCTCGCAGGCCGGCACCGGCTCATCACCACTGTCCCACAGCCACACCTGACGATCCTCCATGATCTGTTCCATGGGCTGAGAGATGGTCTTTCCCAGCAACTCACGTTTGCCTATGCCCGCCACAGCGATGACAGTATCACGGTCCGTGACCGCGGCGGTAAACTCCGTGCTGCGGCTGAGGGTGTCGCAGAATTGCGCGGCAAAATCCTCCAGCCCGCCCAGCAGGGAATACTTTTTGAAAATCACTTCGCCCTCTTTTGTGGTGTAGATCTCCAACGGGTCGCCGTTGCTGATAACATTGGCGCGGAAAACCTTATCCGGCCGGTTTGCGGTGCGTTGGATAACGGTAATGACCGCGTCCTTTTCTCCATCAGCAAAGCGGACGCTGTCGCCGATGGACATAGCCGCCGCAGCCGCACCATCCTCCGGCAGCGCGCCGCAGCGCAGCAGACTGTCAATGTCCGCTTGCAGGAACACCTCCAAATGATCCTCGTAGACCTTGATCTTTTTCATGATGAGCTGCAGGTCGTTGCGGTCAAGGTGATCCTTCCGCAGCAGGTCGTCAAAAACCTCCATGGCGGTTTTTGCGGTGCGATTCACCCGAATGATGGTATTGCGTTTATCGACCGCCATCTGGAGCTGGTTCTGCAGTCCGTTTATCCGGCGGATCAAATCGTTTTCCAACTGATCGTAGGTCTCCTCCAGAATTGCCTCCTGCTCCGGATGGCGGGCAAGATCCCGAATGCGCTGACGTTTGGTCGCTTTCAGCTCCTCCTGGGCATCCTGCAGAAGCTGCTCCAGATTTTCCGCGGTGCGTTCCGTCTCCGCCACGTCCTTCTGCTCGCGGGCAAGGTCGGCGTTGAGACGATCCAGCATAACGGCAGAATTGTCCCGTACCTTTTGGACATAGATCTTCAGCAGCTCGTCCAGCTTGTCCGCACGGATGTGATGGCTGGTGCAGCCTTTCAGACCGCGGCGGTGGTAGGTACCGCAGGTATAGGCGGGCGCAAGATCGCGGCGGCTCATGGCAAACATAGGGCTGCCGCAGTCACCGCATTCCAGAAAACCGGAATAAACGTTGTCGTTGATCTTCACGCCGCGGTAATGGCTGGTGGTGCGCTGTTCCCGCAGAGCGCGGGTGGTGGCAAAGGTGCGGTAATCGATGATGGCCTGATGGTGGTGCTCGAAGATCAAGTGTGTCGTCTCGTCCTGCTTTTGCTCTTTTCCATTGATCTTCCTGCGGGTATACTTCCCCTGCCGCAGCGTACCGATATAGAAATCGTTGTCCAAAATGCCTTGTACCGTAACGATGGCCCAGACGTTTTTTGCGGGGCGCTTGGGGGACTCACCCTCGGACTCGCGGCGCGTCCGCTCCGACATGCGAGGCGTGGGAACGCCCTGATCGGTCAGATAATTGGCGATCTTCTTGTAGCCCCAGCCGTGGTTGTTGTAGCGGTCAAAAATCTGCCGCACGATCTCCGCTTCGGTGGGAACGATCTCAAACTGCTTTTGCTTGTTGAGAATGTAACCATAGGGCGCGGCGCAGAGCCATGCGCCGTCCTCCTGCCGCCGCTTGATCACGGATTTGACCTTTTTACTGGTATCGGTGACGGGCATCTCATTGATGAGAAACTGGAATTGGATCTTCAGCCAGTCATCGTCGTTGGGAAAGTCGATACCGTCGCCGATGGAGATAATGCGGACGCCTGCGTCCCGCAAGTCCTCCAGCTCCACCAGTCCACGGGAGTTTCGGCGGGAGAAGCGGGAAAAATCCTTGACAACGAGGATGTCATATTGATGGGTCATCAGTCCGCGGCGCCTGGCCTGATACCCCTCCCTCTGCTCGAAGGTATAGCCGGAGCGGTCGCGATCCTCGTAGAAGGTCAGGGTGCTGTCCGGGAAATGACGAGTCACATAATCGCTGATGATGGCCTTCTGGTTTTCGATGGACACATTGTCCCGATCCAGCTCCTCATCCACGGAAATGCGGCAGTAGCCCGCAATAGCAAAACGTTCGATCATGCATTGTCCCCTTTCCGATCCGTGGCAGCAGCCGGAAGTTTCCTGATACCGGCATCCGCGCAGCATATTATCAATTTTATTTTTTATCTATTTCTATGTTCAGATCACATTGTAACATATGCATCAATTCATGACAAGGGAAAAAATGAGGAGGCCGAGAGCCTCCTCATTTTAGCGGGTGAACTCTTTTTCCGCCTGCACCTCCCGCTCGGCATCGCGACGGCGGTTGTAAGACAGCAGATCGCGGGTCTGTTCGTATAGATCGGCGCTGCCGGAGCGCATAACCGCTACAAGATAGCCCTTGGCGCGATACTCCGGGCAGAGCGCTCTGACGCAGGCATCCGTCTTTGGGTCGTCCGCCTCGGACTTGGTCAGCCAGATCAGGACAATGCCCTGTTCGTTTTTTAACTCGATCACCATACAACCACTCCTTGTTTGGACATTGTTTCCAAATTGGTACCAATCTATACTGTCATGCATGCTGGTCACATGGTAATCTTTTTTCATCAAAAAGTCTATATATTGACTTTCTTTTGCGTAAATATCGAACTTTTCCATCGTGTATTGTCCGTACGGACGGGCAAATATGTGTATTATTGTTATGGCATATGTGCATGACGTATATGGCTATATGTGGAGGCTCCTGCGGATATTTTATTCTTCTTGAATTTTTTGTATTAGCTTTTTTCTTCTTTTTTTCAGTTCATTCAGCTTTTTTGTCGTATGCTTCATCATTTGCCTCTGCACCTGATTTACTTCATCAAGACATTTTTGCAGGTTTTCCAGATCGGATGGATAGTATTTCCCTGCGTGATAAATGATGGATCCAATCTCACAAATGGTCCGATTTATTTTCATCAGTTCTTCAATGTATGGCGCATAGTCAATGCGGAAGATGAAACCGTTAGCTGACATCGCCTTACAATAGGAGGCAATCTTCATATGCGCTTCCTTCGCATTTTCCTCAATGATTGAGTAGTCTGATTGATCCATACTGAGCTTGATTTGTCTGGTTCTGCTTTGTTGAACTGCATCCTTTTCTTTATCTTTCTCCCAGCTTCTCGGCCGGTAATTATCGACGATTGCTGTATCTGCATTGATAATTTTATCCATCTGTTGGTCTTTAATTTCGTTGTAAATTGCAAGGCTCTGCTCATCCAACGTCTCTGTATATTCGATCATCGTCTCGCCCACCAGCGGCGTTCTTCCATGTTCCATGAAGTATTTCGTCCACACAATGCAGTGCTTCATGGCCTCTCGCTGTGAAGAAACTACCGTTTCAAGCAGATACATCTTCGGCATTTTCTTTTGCTCAATTGACTTTGAGAATAGGTCTTTTGTATACAAGCTTTTCATTCTCGCGTGGTCTTTATAGGCGGTATAAGCATTCCCAGATTTGATTTTCCACACGATAAATGCATCGCTGATCTCAGACAAAATCACGTATATGTCCAACTCATGCTTTTTATTTCTATCTCGATTTCGTGGCATAATGTCCCTCCGTTTTTAAAAATTTCTTTTCCCGATCGTGATATTTTACCTTCTGGGGCTTTGGGGGGCTTATCCCCCAATCTATGAGGCAAAGCCGGTTGCGCACAGCGCAACTCGTTATAGGCCACACCCGTAGGGGCATCCTATAACGAGGATTGAGGGGTTATAGGGGCATGCCCCTGAGCGCCGCAGCCGGGGATGGTACATTTCCACCAGTCCCGGCAAGGCAGTGCTTGCTACCGCAAAATTTGCTATATTTTTTTCCTTAGGGCTGCTGATTCAATGTCGACTTTACTCACAAACTCTGCGTAGGTCATTTCACCGGCGCGTACCTGCTCCAACAGATCCTCAGCGTCACGTTTCCAGTTGGCGTAGTTTATTTTTCCCTGCGGACAGGTGTCCATGTTGCGGCGCACCCACATTTGCAGGCGGTTATTGATGCGGTTGCGCAGCGCCAGCGCAGCATCACTGTCCACCTTTTTCTGGCGGGTCGTCAGTACGCCGAGATTCTGGCAGGTACGGCCACCGCCAAGTTCTCGCTTGCAATAACAGGCCGTCTTGCTATAGGGCGCAAAATAGCGCTTACAAAAAGCGCAGCGACGCAAAAGCAAACCATGGGTTACCATAAAATCAAATTCATACAGCGCAAGGGCTTCCAAATTGTTTGTTGTACGCGCGATGGCGGCAATCAGCTTTTTTCGCTCCTTTGCCCTTTTGACATGCTTCTCCGTGACTTCTTCGCTGACACCATCATAGTTGCTGCGAATGATTGCATCACTCGTCATACAGAGCGTCTCCGTCCCCAGAAGTGCATACATTTCATCCGCCAAAGACTTGTAACGGCCAAGTGCCTGCCGCATAGCGCAATAGCGGTTGAGCACAGGTATCTTCTCCTTCTCCATATTCTCCGTGCAATCATAAACCGCATCCACCAACGGGGTCAGACGACTCTGCACATCCGCGATTCGTCTGAGTCGCTCTGCAATTTCTCCCAAGCAGTGACGGCTGACGGTATCCGGCAGCGGAGGCAGCTCTCCTCCCAACCGCAGGGCGTTAATAAAAGGTTCCATTTTTTTCGTCATGGACGGCGGCAGTTTACTACTGCCAAGCAGTTGTTCCCGCAAAAAAGTATCCAAAACAGGATAATTCTCGGCACTGATCTTCTGACGCATTTCTGTCAGCCACGGGCGTATATCCAAACTTCCCGGCTGTTCCAGCAGACGGCGGCAGGATGCGTAAAGGCCAATCCAGTCCACGCTCAAAAATGCCGCAAGCAGTGATCCTGCTCTATATATGTACGTCTCGCCTTTAACAATGAGATATTCCTTGTCATCAATATACGCCAGCTTGTACCAGGTAAGCATTTTCTTCTCCTTCTTTATTCGTGTAATTTTATTTTATATGCTAACCATTATATAACGCAAGGAGAAAATTGCAAGTGCAAATACAAAAGATTCTACATTTTGGCCTTGCTGCAAAAAAACGTCCACCCGTAGCAGGTGGACGCGGAACGTCTATATTATCAGGTTTCGCAAGGGTTCATTCATTCTCCTCGCCATCCCGTGCCACCGCCTCGGCAATGGCGCGGCAGATGAAGGCATTCAGAGACTCACCTCTGGCTTTTGCGTGCTGTTGGAGTTTTTCTTTTTCACCCTTGCGAAGCCGCAAAAGGACTTTGTCAATCTTTTCTACCTCGTACTTTTTTATAGCACGATCCATCGCTTCCGTTCTTGGCACGTCAGCACCCCCAAGCATTATTGCAACTTGCATATATTGTGATGAAATTATTTGTCAGATATGCCTATTGATGTACGCTATCGTATATGGTACACTACACACATAGCAAAAATAGCGGTAGTCAAAGGGAGCGCCAACTCCCTTTGACCTGAGCAGGTGCTTGCACCACCTACACAACGGAAATTTCCGCGCCGCAGGGATAGTATACTCTTTTTTACCGAGTAATGCAAGATTATACCGGTAGCGAAAGTATGTCTCTGCGCCGCGCCTCCTGCACCGTGTAGGCTTTGCCCTGCACGGTGTTTTTGTTTGAAAAACAATTTAAGGAGAAATCACTATGACTATTACGAAAATCTGTCGGCTCTATGCCGGGCTGACCCAGCAGGCATTGTCGGATGCCGTGGGGATCCATCAGGGTCTTGTACGGGACATCGAAAAAACGCCGCCCGCGCCCAGCGGCACTGCCTACAAGTTGGTGGCTGACTACCTTGGACTGCCCTATGAGGCTGTACTGCGGGATGATTTTACGGCCATCCCCAACAGCTTCTTCGACCGCTGGCCGCAGCCGAAGTATACGTCTGTGCCTGTCGAGTCTCACAAACGCATTGGGCGCGAGGGCGAGGAGTTTGTCCTGCGGCAAGAGCAGGAGCGCCTCAGGAATCGCTGGCCGACACTGGCAAAGCTGGTTTTGCCGCATTTCAAAATGGATGGCAAAGCCGGCTATGATATTCTCTCCTTTGACAACGACGCCCGACCTGTCTGTCTTGAGGTCAAGACCTCCATCCACTCCGTCCCCGCCAATGGTCTGCACCTGACGGCCAAAGAGCTGCGGGTAGCGCAGGGCTGCATGGATGCTGGAGAAAACTATGTTCTCTGTTCCCTCACCAATTGGGGCAAGTCCAATCAACGGCGGCAGGACATTCCCTTTCGGGAACTGATGACGGAATATGAAGCAGAATGCACCGGCGTGCGGTTCCGTAAAAAATCATATGCTAAGCAGGGCTGCATCTCCGGAATTGCCTACCACCGCAAGCGCAGAGGCTTGAACCAAACGCAATTGGCAGAGTTGACCGGTATGCAGCAGGGAAACATCTGCCTTTATGAGCGCGGCAGGCGTACACCATCACTACAGGTCTTGAAACGACTCTCTGCTGCGCTGGATGCTACGATTGATGAGCTGGTGCAGGTATATGAGGTAAGCGCCGATGAGTAAGAAGAATCGCGGCAAGCCGCCCATTCCGCGCTGCGCTCTGTGCAAGGGTTCTATCAACCTTCCTGGCAACAACTATGTAGTGGGGATTACCGGCAAGATGGTCTGCTGGAACTGCCTTCAGACCTCGTTCCACCTTCTGAAAGCCCCTGACATTTCCGTGGAGGTGGCCGCGCCCACACTCACACCCCAGCGTATTATTCAGGAGCTGGACAAGGCCATTATTGGGCAGGAGCAAGCCAAAGCCGCCGTGGCGCTGGCCGTATGGAAGCAGCTGCTCCGCGCCAACGGAGATGCCACGGTTCCCCGCACCAATCTGCTGCTGTACGGCCCCAGCGGGTGCGGCAAAACCGCCATTATTCGAGAGGCGGCGAAAATCGCCGGACTGCCGTTTCTCACCGTGGACGCCACCGGTATCACCGAGACAGGTTATCGTGGAAAAAACGCGGCGGACATCGTGACCGATCTGCTGGCAGGCTTCAAGGAACACCCTCACGTTCGACACGCTATCATTTTCATCGACGAAGTGGACAAGCTGGCCGCCTACGGCGGTGATTGGCGTCAAGCGTACTGTCAGGGAACACAGCACGCACTTTTGAAGCTGGTGGAGGGCTTGGAAGTCACTGCGGATGGCATGTCCATCAATACCGCCGAGCTGCTGTTTCTTTTCGGCGGCGCGTTTGGACGGATGCAGAACAAGCAGAGGTTTGCCACTCCCATCGGCTTCGTATGGGATGAATCGTCCCGTCCCGCCGCACCCCAGCACACAGCAGAGGATTTCTGCGCCTACGGCATGGAGCGGGAATTGATGGGCCGCATCGGGCGGTTCGTGCCGGTGGAGCAGCTGACTGCGGAAGAGCTGAAACGCATTCTGACCGAATCCAATCTCTCGGCATTCGTGAGGTACAAGAAGTTCTTCCGCGCCCACAAGATCCGTCTCAGGCTGCCGGACGAACTGGTAGAGCAGTTGGCTCGCGAGGCTGTAGAGCAGGGTACGGGTGCGAGAGGTTTGGACGGTGCGGTGGAGTCGTTGGTGCAGCCTCTGCTGTACGCTCTGGCGGAGGGCAAGCTCTCCGGCTCCGTGACGCTGGGAGGTGACGTCTATGGCAGCGCTTCTTAACCGTCATCAGGCGGAGGACTTTATCCGTAAAGTAAACGATGAACTCTGCCAGCAGCGCCGCAGGTTGCTGGCTCTGGACACACCGCTGACGATTCTGCTGCCACAGCACCTGCAAGGGCTGTCCACACCCGACATGGTCAACTACATCGCTGAACGGTTGCTGTTCACGCTGTCTGCCTGCACCGGTCACACCGCCGCGTTACGACGGGCAAAGCTGTGGCTGGAGGGCTGTATAAGCTATCTGTTCCGCTTCTGTTTGCCTAATGAATGCACATTTTACTACCTTATCAAGCTGACAGAGTTGCCGCAGTATGTGCGCTTCAATTTGTTTGCAGCGCACCGTCCCGCCGATGACGCAATCCGCAGAGACGAGACCAGACCACAGGTGCTTGAAACTCTGGAGGCGGCGTGTGTGATGGTGCTAATGGATGCAGGAAAAGTCGATAATCAATAATATGTAAAAACACCGGAGAATCTCTCCGGTGTTTTTACATGTTGTTTGTTAGAGTAACCTGATTCCGGCCGCTGCCTCATACAGGCGTTGGAGGTCATAAACATCTACCTTGCCATCGTTATTGACATCGGCCACGGAGACAAACATGTCTGGAGAATCCTTATAAGCACCGACAATACTGCCGTCTATCAGATAGGTATACAGGCACTGCATGTCGCCGGCATCGGCCTTGGAACCATTTCCGTTCAGGTCGCCCCGCGTGGGAACGGCGGGCGCCACATAACCGCAAATAACGCAGATGCTGCCGGAAACACCGTCATAAATGTGAGCGGTCTTTTCTCCCGTGCCGTTCATGCAGTCCGCACAAACCTGCCAATGGCCTTCGGCATCGTACTCCCAGCCGTCCTTAAAATGAGCATGATTATTGGAATCCAGAGGCAGAGACAGGTTCGTCAGAACCTCCTCGCCGGCTTCGTTGGCGAAGTCCTTATTGCACTTGGAGCAATGCCAATGTTCCTTAGTGCCGGCATCCTTACAGGTAGAAGGAACGGCAGTAACATGATTCATAGCGTGGCTGGCGGGAATGATGGTGCCGGAGATCAGCTTCGTGTCACAGCCCTTGCAGTAGGTATCGCCGGTATTGCCGTCCTTCGTGCAGGTAGCTGCGGACTCATTCTTAATGACGGTACCGCCAGCATGATTATTGGGATCCAGAGGCAGAGACAGGTTTGTCAGAACCTCTTCACCGGCTTCGTCGGCGAAGTCCTTATTGCACTTGGAGCAATGCCAATGTTCCTTAGTGCCGGCATCCTTACAGGT
>CAKTKM010000021.1 GCA_934569425.1 uncultured Oscillospiraceae bacterium | reverse complement strand
CAATCGGGGAACTCTATGGCATATCCGATGAGTCCATCAAAGTAATCCAAGATGCATTGAGAAACCTGTAATATGTTCTCTGATGTCACGGTCAAAAGTAACGCAGCCGCAAGCCATCTACATGATGACTTGCGGCTATTTTGTTGATTCCGTACCGGTAGTGTCCCTGGGGGTTCATTTCATTTCCCTATGAGACGGAGCCTTTCGGCGCTCTCTTTTTCTTATCGTATCTGTCCGCTGCCCCGGATAATGTACTTGTAGGTGCTCAGCTCGTCCAGCCCCATGGGGCCTCTGGCGTGAAGCTTCTGGGTGGAAATGCCCATCTCGCAGCCAAGGCCGAACTCTCCACCGTCGGTAAAGCGGGTGGATACATTCACATACACCGCCGCGCTGTCGGTACCGTTGACGAACCGCTCCGTGTTGGCGGCATTCTCCGTCACGATGCATTCGCTGTGTCCCGTGGAGTGGGTCAGCACATGGCGGATGGCCGCCTCCACGCTGTCCACCACGCCAACCGCCAGAATATAGTCCAGAAATTCCGTGTCAAAGTCCCGCTCCCCTGCGGGCGTGCCGTCGATCACCGCCTGCGCCTGTTTGTCCAGCCGCAGCTCCACCGGGATCTGCCCCGCCGCCGCGCGGTCATCCACCAGCGCCTTTTTCAGCATGGGCAGGAATTCCTCCGCTACGGCGCTGTGTACCAGCAGTACCTCCTCGGCGTTGCAGACGGAGGGGCGGCTGGTCTTGGCATTCACCACGATCCGCACCGCCATCTCCAGATCGGCGTACTGATCCACATACACATGGCAGATACCGGTGCCGGTCTCGATGCAGGGTACCGTGGCATTTTCCACGCAGGAACGGATCAGCCCCGCGCCGCCCCGGGGGATCAGCAGATCCACCAGCCCCTTGGCCGTCATAATGTCGGCGGCGCTCTGGCGGCTGATGTCCTCCGTAATGTTCAGGATGTCGGCATCGCCGCCTGCCTCCGTGATCCCGGCCTTCAGCGCCTTCACAACGGCATGGGCGGAACGGTAGGCCTCCTTCCCGCACCGCAGCACGCACACGTTGCCGCTCTTCAGCGCCAGCGCCGCCGCGTCGGAGGTCACATTGGGACGGCTCTCATAGATGATGGACACCAGACCCAGCGGCACCTGCTTCTTATAGATGGTCATGCCGTTGGGACGATGTACCTCCGACAGGATCCGACCCGTGTGATCCGGCAGCGCGGCAATGGCCCGCACGCCGTCTGCCATACCCGCCAGCCGCTTCTCATCCAGATACAGCCGGTCCAGCATCACATCGGAGATCTGTCCCCGGGCAGCCGCCATATCCTCCCGGTTGGCCGCTAAAATGGCGGCGCTGTCCCGCTCCAGCCGGTCAGCCATGGCCAGCAGCAGGGCATTTTTCTCCTGGACGGAGGCGTTGTTGATCTGTGACCATGCCGCCTTAGTCTTTTTCAGGATCTCAAGGGTCGTCATTTATTTGCCCTCCTTTGCCAGAAAGCGGGTACCTACGGGCTTTCCCGCCACGATGTCGTATAAAAGCTCCGGCCGCTGTCCGTTGGCAATGACCATTTCGCAGCCCGCCGCCGTCGCGATCTGGGCGGCGTGAAGCTTGGTGGCCATGCCGCCGGTACCCAGTGCGCTGCCGCTGCCGCCGCCCAGCGCCAGAATGTGCTCGTCAACAGCGGACACCTTGCTGATCAGCTTCGCGTCCGGATTCTTGTGGGGATCGCTGTCATACAGCCCGTCAATATCACTCAGCAGGATCAGCAGCTCCGCCCCCACCGCCGCCGCCACGATCGCGGACAGGGTATCGTTCTCGCCGATGGTATTCTCCACGCCGATCTCATCGGTAGCCACGGCATCGTTCTCGTTGATGACCGGCAGCGCTCCCAGCTCCAGCAGCCGGAAAATGGTGTTGCGCATGTTGCGGCTGCGGTGTTCATTCTTCACGTCCTCACCGGTCAGCAGCACCTGCGCCACCGTGTGACTGTACTCATTGAACAGCTTGTCGTAGGTATACATCAATTCGCACTGTCCCACGGCGGCCGCCGCCTGCTTGGTGGGCATATCCTTCGGCCGCCCCGGCAGATTCAGCTTCCCGACGCCCATGCCGATGGCGCCGGAGGAGACCAGAATGATCTGGTGTCCCGCGTTTTTCAGGTCGCTGAGGACTTTGCACAGCGTCTCCATTCGCTGAATATTCAGCCGCCCGGTGGCGTGCGCCAGCGTGGAGGTGCCGACTTTTACGGTGATCCGCATGAAGATCCCCTCTCTTTTTCATGGTTTTCCTCATTATACCGTCTTTTGTTCCGTTTTGCACGTCTTTTTTTCGCTAAAACAAAAAGCGGCACACGGTCAGTGCCAGCAGCGCGGAAACCACGGCCTGAAGCGCCTTTGCCAGCAGATACCCCTTTAAGGAGATCCCGGTTTTTTCCAGCACCGCCGCCGTCTGACAGTGGACGGACACGCCGCCCCAGCCCAGCAGCGCCGCGGCGGCGCAGAAGGAGACAGCGTCGTTATTCAGGGCGGTGATCCCCACCGTCAGCTCCAAAAGGCCGAAAACCGGCGCGGGAACGACCGGCCACAGCTGCCGGAAAAGTGCTGTCAACGCCAAAAAGAAAATCACGAAAGCGCAGATATTGACCATGGTAAGCGCGGCATTTCGCAGAATCTTTACAAATGCAGCCGGAGAAAACGGTACATTATCCGGGGTTATTGGTACATAAACCGATGGAATTGTCCCCTTTCTCCCCCGCTTTTTCGTTTCACCGAATCTCCCCCGCAGCAATCCACCCGCCAACAGCGCCGACAGAATATGGATGCCGTACAGCACCCAGCCGATCCTCTGGCTCCCAAATATTCCCGATCCCGCAATGGACAGGATGAAGGCGGGACCTGCATTGTTGCAGAAGGTCAGCAGCCGCTCCGCCCGGAAACGGGAGACCGTTCCCGCCCGGTACAGCTCCGCCACTGTCCGCGCCCCCATGGGGTAGCCCCCCACCGCCCCCAGCAGGAACACGGCGGCGCCCACCGGAAGCCGCAGCCGCCGCAAAAAATCAAACAGTCCCCCCTCTACCGCCAGCGACACCGCCACGAAAAAAGGAAACAGGGACGGGATCACCGAGGCACCGCACAGCAAAAGCCCCTGCCGCACTGCCTCGGCCACTACGCCGTTGTGCCGCAGCAGCGCCGCCATCAGCGCCGCCAGCAGTACCGCGGCGGCGGCCTGTCTGACAGTTTTTACCACCTTCCTCACCTCGCCACAGCCTATGCGTTTGTCCCGCCGGACATACCGGACAGGCAAGTTTTCCGGCGGCGGCGCATACACATCCACAGAGGTGAGGACAATGGGAGAGAGCCTGCGGAAACGGCTGACACAGAAGAGTCTGGAGACAGCGGACCGGCTGGATCTGCCGCCGGTGCTGGCGCCGGACATTCCGCGGATGGAGCTGCTGGGCAACCACGCTTTCTATATGGATCGGCACCGGGGGGTACTGGGCTATTCCACGGAGGCGGTAGACGTCAACGGCGGGTCGGTGGTGGTGCGGCTCACCGGGCGGGGTCTGCAATTGCAGGCCATGACGGAGCAGGAGCTGCGGATCGACGGCGTGATCGAAAAAATCGAATTGGTGGAGTGACCATGTACGCAAAAATTTGGAATTATCTGCGGGGCAGCGTACTGCTGCAATGCGAAAGCACCGCGCCGGAACGGGTGCTGAATCTGTGCGGTGTGTACGGCATCCCCTTCTGGGGAGTGACATGGCAGACGGCGGAGCGGTTCACCCTGTATACCACCCGGCGGGGCGCGGCGGCGCTGGAGCAGGCGGCGGCGGAGTGCGGCGCGGCGCTTCACCGGCTGGAGGAGCGGGGCGCGGCCGTCGCCGCGGGGCGGCTGCGGCGGCGGTATGTACTGTGGGGGGCGGCGGCACTGGTCACGGTGCTGTTCTGGTACGGCAGCACATTCATCTGGGATTTTCAGGTGACGGGCAACGACACGGTACCCACGGAGAAGATCCTGCGGGCCATCGAGCGCTGCGGCGTCACGGTGGGAACGCGGTCGCTGAGCTTTGATCAGGAGGTGCTGCGGAACCATGTGCTGCTGGAGCTGCCGGACATCTCGTGGCTGTCGGTGAACATCCGGGGATGCACCGCCCATGTGCAGGTAGTGGAACGAAAGCGGCCGCCGGAGATCGTGGACAGAAGCGTTCACACCAACGTGGTGGCGGCACGGGACGGGCTGGTGACAAAGGTGGAGGCGCTGGACGGGCAGGCGCTGGTGCTGGCAGGCTCCACGGTGACAAAGGGGCAGCTGCTGATCTCCGGCGTGGCGGATTCCCGCTCCGGCGGGGTACGGTTCATGCCGGGACGGGGCCGGGTATACGCAAGGACATGGTATGAGCTTTCCGTGCAGGTGCCGCTTTTTGTGGAGGAGAAAGGCGACGCGGAAAAAAGCCTGCGGCGCATTGCGGTGGACATTGGAAAACAACGGATAAATTTATACGGAAAGGGTAGCATGTTGGGGGGTAACTGTGATAAAATAGTGACATATCGGCCATTGGCTCTGCCCTTCGGTCTGCGGCTGCCGCTGACGCTGGCAGTGGAGCAGGTGACACGGCGGCATACACAGGCCGTGGAACGCACCGCCGCCCAGGCCAAGGCGGAAGGCGAGGCACAGCTATTGGCGCAGCTGGAGGCCATGCTGACGGAGGGCGGCGCCGTAACGGCCACCCGGTTCTCCACGGCGCGGCAGGGAGAGCACCTGCTGGTGACGCTGACGGCGGAATGCATGGAACAGATCGGCATACCCGTGGAGGTTGACGCGGAGTAGAGGATCGTCTTGTGCCTGAAGGCGCGAAACACCCCAAATACATTTTTCCTTTCAGAAAGAAGGCTATCATATGGAACAACGCATCAGTATCGAACGGATGGAGGAGGCCATCAACCTGTTTGGCTCCTTTGATGAGAACATCCGGCTGCTGGAGACGGAATTTCAGGTACAGGTGGTGAACCGCGGCGGCGAGATCGTCATTTCCGGTGAGCCGGAGAATGTGATGCTGGCGGAAAAGGCCGTGCAGGCACTGCTGACCCTCAGCGCCAAGGGCGAGGCCATCAACCAGCAGCATGTGCGCTATGTGATCGGACTGTGCCGCAGCGGACAGGCGGAGCGGATCAGCGAGCTGACGCAGGACGTGATCTGCATTACCAGCAAGGGGCGGCCGGTGAAGCCCAAGACCATCGGCCAGAAGCAGTATGTGGACTCGGTGCTGCACAACACCGTCACCATCGGGGTAGGCCCCGCCGGTACCGGCAAGACGTATCTGGCAGTGGCGGCGGCGGTGGCGGCCTTTCGGGACAAGCAGGTGAACCGCATCGTGCTGACCCGTCCCGCTGTGGAGGCCGGCGAGCGGCTGGGCTTTCTGCCCGGCGACCTGCAGTCCAAGGTGGATCCCTATCTGCGGCCGCTGTATGACGCGCTGTTTGACATGCTGGGGGCGGAGACCTACCAGAAGTATCTGGAGCGGGGCAACATTGAAGTGGCTCCGCTGGCCTATATGCGCGGACGGACGCTGGACGACAGCTTCATCATTCTGGACGAGGCGCAGAACACCAGCCGCGAGCAGATGAAAATGTTTTTGACCCGCATGGGCTTCGGCTCCAAGGTGGTCATCACCGGCGACATCACCCAGATCGACCTGCCCACCGACAAGGTCAGCGGTCTGAAGGAGGCCATGAAGGTGCTGCGGGACGTGGAAGGCGTGGGCATCTGCCAGCTGACGCAGGAGGACGTGGTACGGCATGTGATGGTACAGCGGATCATCGAGGCCTACGCCCGCTATGAGGACAGGAGGAAGAAGTGATGGCAAAGCGGCATTACATCCCCATTACCGCCGACATTCCCGGCGTCAGTGCGGAGACGAAAAGCTTTATCCGGAAGGTCATCCGCGCCGCGCTGGCGGCACAGGGGGTGGACTTCCCCTGCGAGGTGGACGTGCTGGTGACGGATGACGCGGGCATCCATCAGATCAATCTGGACATGCGGCAGGTGGATGCCGCCACGGACGTGCTGAGCTTTCCGGAGTTTACGCTGGCGCCGGGAGAGCTGCCCGGCGGGGAGGACGCCGATCCCGGCACGGGACTGGTGCCCCTGGGCGACATGGTGCTGTCCATGGAGCGGGTAAAAACGCAGGCCAGGGAATACGGTCACAGCAACCGGCGGGAGCTGGCCTATCTGGTGGTCCACTCGGTGCTGCATCTGCTGGGGTACGACCATCTGGACGAAGGCGCCATGAAGGCGCAGATGCGGGAGCGGGAAGAGGTTATTATGGGGGAGTTGGGGTTGGAACGATAATAAGCCTCCCTCTGAGAGGGAGGTGGCACGGCGCAAGCCGTGACGGAGGGAGAGAATGAGAGATTATGACAGAGAGAATATCTCCCGAGCAAAAGAATTGCGAAAAAATATGACGCCATGGGAGAGAAAGCTCTGGTATGAATTTTTACGATCATACCCCGTTCGCTTTCAGCGGCAAAAAGCCATTGGTCATTACATTGTTGATTTTTTCTGTGCTAAAGCCGGTATTGCGTTGGAATTGGACGGTGGTGGACATTATACACCGGAGCAAGCCCAGAAAGACGAGCTTCGTACACGCATATTAGCGCGATCCGGTGTGCAGGTTGTTCGTATTTGCAATATGGATATCGACCAACATTTCAGAGAAGTCTGCGAAACGATCGATGAATTGGTTTATAATTCTCTCCCCCAGTCAGCTTCGCTGACAGCCCCCTCCCAGAGGGGGCCAATAGAGATAGCAACCACGAAAGAATAGCAACAATAAAAAACGCTCAAACAAAAGAAAGTTGAGGATCACCTATGAACATTACGAAAACCGCCATGATCACCGTGTGCGGACGGCCCAATGTGGGCAAGTCCAGCCTGACCAACGCCCTGGTGGGCGAGAAGATCGCCATTGTGTCCAATAAGCCCCAGACCACGCGCAACCGGATCTACGGCGTGGTGAACCGGGGCGATACGCAGTTTGTGCTGCTGGATACGCCGGGACTGCACAAGCCCCGCTCGCGGCTGGGCGACTATATGGTGAAGGTGGTACGGGAAAGTCTCAGCGCCGTGGAGTGCGCGCTGCTGCTGGTGGAGCCCATCGCCCATGTGGGAGAGCCGGAACGGCTGCTGCTGAAACGGATCCAGGAGGAACAGCTTCCGGTGGTGCTGTGCATCAACAAGGTGGACACGGTGGAGAAGAAGGACGACCTGCTGGCGGTGATCGCCGCCTACAGTGCGGCATATGACGGCTTTGACGCCATCATCCCCATCTCCGCCCGGACAGGCGACGGGCTGGAGGAGCTGCTGGCGCAATTGCAGAAATACGCGCAGGAGGGGCCGCAGCTGTTCCCCGACGGCATGACCACCGATCAGCCGGACGCACAGGTATGCGCGGAGATCGTACGGGAGAAAATGCTGCAATGTCTCGATAAGGAGATCCCCCACGGCACGGCGGTGGAAGTGACGCGGTTCTCCGAGCGGGACAACGGGATCATTGATCTGGATGTGACCATCTACTGCGAAAAGGCCAGCCACAAGGGCATTATCATCGGCAAGCACGGGGACATGATGAAGCGGATCAGCTCGCTGGCGCGGCAGGACATCGAACGGTTCATGGGGACGAAGGTCTACATGGAAGCATGGGTAAAGGTCAAGGAAAACTGGCGGGACAATGTGAACTTCATCCGTGCGCAAGGGTTCAATGAGGAATAACACCGCGAATAGCGCAAGCGGTGCGGCCAGTTTTCCTGTGAGCGGGAGCGAGCCGCCGCCCGCGGCGTAAATTCGAAGAATTCTGCAAGGCGGAATTCATTTCCGCCGTTACGCAGTCAAATCGGGGTCCCCATTTCGCGGAAGGCGGAATGGGGCAAACTGGCGGGACAATGTGAACTTCATCCGTGCGCAGGGGTTCAATGAGGAGTAACACCGCTTTTTACCAGACATGAAACTACGGCGAGTGCCGCATGCTATGCGTGAGGTGATGGACCGTGGACTACTGGGAATTGTTTTGGGATACCGGCGCGCCGGAGGCATATCTGATGGCCAGAGGCGCGGAAACGGAGGACGGGACATGGACAATGGGATCATCGTAACGCCGGGTCTTGTCCTGCGGGAAACGGAAACCAAGGAATCAGACAAGATCCTGACGGTACTGACGCCGGAGCTGGGGCGCATCAGCGTCATTGCCAAGGGGGCAAGAAGCCGGCGCAGCAAGTACACCGCTGCCTGCCAGCTGCTTGCCTATGACGAGATGACGCTGCGCCACAAGGGCGAGTGGTACTATCTGACGGAGGCCAGCACCCTTGCGCTGTTTGACGGCGTGCGGCAGGACATTGAAAAGCTGGCGCTGGCCATGTATTTTGCCGAGCTGACAGAAACGGTGTGTCAGGACGCCATGGCGGCGGCGGACATGCTGCCGCTGCTGCTGAACGCCCTGTACGCGCTTGGGACGCTGGAGAAGCCAAAACGGCTGGTAAAGGCCGCCTTTGTATGGCGGCTGCTGGCGGAGGCCGGATTCGCGCCGCTTATGGACGGCTGCGCCGTGTGCGGGCGGGAAACGCCGGAGGCGCCGATGCTGGACGTGACGCAGGGGGTGCTGCGGTGCGGCGGGTGCCGCACAAGCGGCAGCGGACTGAGCCTGCCGCTGACGGCTGGCGCGGTACAGGCGCTGCGGTACATTCTCTCCTGTCCGCCGAAGAAGCTGTATGGCTTTTCGCTGGACGGCGCGGGGCTCGTGATGCTGGATCGGGCGGGAGAGGCCTTCTGTGCGGTGCAGCTGGAACGGGGATTCCGGACGCTGGACTACTATAAGGCGCTGCTGCCGGGAGATGATGTGGAGTAGCACTGTTTCGCATCTGCGGCACGATGGATCTTCCGCGTCTCCGGACGCTGGACAGGCTTCAAAAAGTGTTCAAAAAAACCGCGGAAACCTGCGGTTTCAGAGTCCGCGCACACTACCATCGATTTAACAAAAGCAAACACACCCTTGTCAAGCGATGGTACCAGGAGGTGCAACACATGAACAAGTTACTCAAAGACTTATACGACTGCTTCTATATCCCACTGGAACTTTCGGCGCAGAAGAAGGAAATCGAAGAGTACCACCAAGCCCTCATCAGGGTGCTGGATAAACCGGAATGTCGGCTGGCGCTACAGATTATTGATGCCAAAGCCGTATTGTGGAGGAATACCTCCATCGACAGTTTCATCTCTGGATTTGAACTGACGTGGCGGCTCTCCGCAGAACGGAATCAATACGAAAAAAGCGTTCGTTCTCTCGCTGTACGGCGAAGAGATTGGGCGCTCTTTCTATCTTGCGCAGTTGATTGTATCGACTGGCGGGAATGGATAGAGAGAAAGAAAATTGCGCTGCGTAGTCCATCCATCGCCGCTTCTATCATGGGCGTCGCATAGGTTCACAAATTGTCCCTATGAAACGCCGGAGAAAGGCTCTCTCTTTTGGTTGTTGGGGAATTTTCATACCCTCGTTTGGCGGTATCGTTTTGAATCTGCCGCGCAGCGAACGTAAGATCAGGAGAGGTCTGCGCTGTCGGTTCTGGATTCAATGGTTTGGACGATCTCATGGGGCGCGATCTCCAAAGCCTGTGCGATTTTAAAGAGCGTGTCCAGAGTGGGACTGCGCAAGCCCCGCTCGATCTTGCTGTAATGGGTTCGATCCAAGCCTGCCAGTCCACTCAAAAGCTCCTGTGACATGCCCTTCTTTGCCCGATATTCCTGCAAAACCTGACCGATCAATACGGCGTCTACCACAAGATCACCTCCGTTACCCATCATGATAACAGGAGGCTGCCTTTTATTTGAGGCCACTTGACCTCAATGAAAAATCGTATATACTAAGAGCGAGGAGGGATCACGGTGAAAGTGGTTACGATCTGCGTGGAAAATGCGCTGTATGAATTTTATCAGAAAGTCGGACAGCAGGCGGGCGGCTTGCCGCCGGAGCAGGTAATGGCAGACGCACTGTTCAAGCTGGCGGGAGAATTGAGCCTGCACGCACTGCGCGATACGAAGGGGAAAAAAGAGTAGGATAAGTGGGGGTATTACGCAAGTGCGTACACGCATTTGCGTAATATTTTTTACAATTGCCACGAGGTGATGGTATGGCAGTAACAATAAAGGATGCGGTGGCGGAGCGGTTCCGGCAGCTTTGCGCCCAGCGGGGCATCAAAAGCAATGAATTGGCAAATTTGTCCGGTGTGACGCCCTCAACGGTGTATAGCCTGCTGGATCAGCGGAGACGGGATATTTCCATTACCACCATCAAAAAGCTTTGTGATGGTCTGGACATTACGCTGGGGGAGTTCTTCTCAACACCGGAGTTTGACGGGTTGGAGCAGGAACTGCAATAAGCATGGCATGCCGCCTTGCGGAGGCAGGGAAAAGCAAAAACAGGACACGGAAGAGGCCGTGTCCTGTTTTTTTGAAAAATATCCTGTCACCGCTGACCCTTGTCGTAGGGGATGCCCTCGGCCTTGGGGGCGCGGGATTTCTTGGAGGTGAAGGCCAGCACGATCAGCGTGATGATGTAGGGCAGCATACGGTACAGGTGGGAGCTGATGCCGATCTCGGCCAGCCAGTAAACGCCGTCGCCGTTGATGTCCAGACTGGAATATGCGGCGGCGATGCACTTGAACAGACCGAACAGCAGGGAAGCGCCCGCAATGTTCAGCGGCTTCCAGTTGCCGAAGATCATAACGGCCAGCGCGAGGAAGCCGAAGCCCGCCACGTCGCCGTTGGAGGAGCAGTTAGCGGTGGTCAGGGCGTAGACGAAGCCGCCCATACCGGCCAGCGCGCCGGAGATGGTGGTACCGGCGTAGCGCATTTTATAGACGTTGATGCCCAGAGAGTCCGCCGCCTGAGGATTCTCGCCGCAGGCCCGCAGGCGCAGGCCGAAGCGGGTCTTATACAGCAGGATGGACAGCACCACAAAGATGATCAGGCAGATATAGGTGGCCAGATATACCTTGTGGAGGAACGTATTGCCCAAGAAGCCCAGATCATCGGTTTTGGCGAAGCCCAGCGTGGTCTTTTTGATCATGAACCAGCTGGCGGAGTCACCGGTGGCCATTTGCAGGGTGTTCTGGTTGGCGATAATGCGGATCAGGAACAGCACCAGCGCGGGAGCCATCAGGTTCAGCGCGGTGCCGCCGATGGTCTGGTCGGCGCGCAGGTTGATGGAGGCAAAGCTCAGCAGCAGGGAGAACAGAGCGCCGAACACCGCCGCCACCAGCATGGCCAGCAGCTCGAAGCCCTGAAGCGCCATCCAGTTGCCGGCGGCCTTGGCTGCGTCAAAGACATGAGCCTGCTGCATGATACGGACAAACAGCACGCCGATAAACGCGCCGAAGACCATGATACCTTCCAGCGCCAGGTTGATGATACCGCTGCGCTCGGCAAATACGCCGGCCAGCGCCACGATCATCAGGGGGATGGCATAGATCAAAGTTTGCTGGATCAGGAATGTCATGCGTCCTCCCCTCCTTTCTCAGTATCCGCGGGCGTGTCCGGTTCCGGTGCGTCCAACGGCTGTGCCGCTGCCTCCGGCGGTATGGCCGCAGTGGTGGGCTGCTCCTTGACGGCCTTGCGTTTTTTGCGGCCGGTGAGCCACATGCGGATCACCAGCGAGAAGGCGGACAGGTACACAATGACGGAGATGATCACGTCGGTGATGTATTCATTATAGGCGGTCAGGTTGGTCAGCTGCATACCCACGATGTCCAGCATGGCCATAAAGATGCCGGTGAAGATCACGGCGATGGGGTTATTGACCGCCAGCAGCGCCACGGGGATGCCGTTGAAGCCCACGCCGGGCAGGGACTGATAGGTGGTCCAATAGAACTCGGTATTGCCGCTGAGCCAATACAGGGCGGCACCGGTTCCGGCCAGAGCGCCGGCGATGGCCATGGACAGCACAATGTTGCGCTTGTCGGGGATGCCGGCATAGCGGGCAGCGTGACGGTTGGAGCCGCAGGCCTTCAGCTGGTAGCCGAAGGTGGTCTTTTCCATGATGATATATACCACAATGGCCAGCAGAATGGCCACCAGAATGCCGCCGTTGACCTGAGAGTTGGGGAACAGGTGGTCAAGACCCATCTTGGGCGTGGCCACATTGTTGTAGGTGGTTTTGTAGATATAGCCGGACTTGGTGTTCTCCACCATGTTTTTGAAGTTGCTGATGTCGAACATCCATGTGACCAGATTGGCTGCGATCCAGTTGGTCATGATGCAGGCCAGCACCTCGTTGATGTTCAGCAGCGCCTTCAGCAGGCCGGGGATCGCGCCCCACAGGGCGCCGGCCAGCATACCGCCCAGAAAGGCCAGCAGCCAGATCAGTGCGGGGGAGACGGAGGTGGAGGGGATGCCAAGAGCAATATACAGGGTGGCCAGCGTACCCATCAGGTACTGGCCCGGCGCGCCGATGTTGAAAAGACCCGTCTTGAAGGCGATGGCCACGGACAGACCGGTCATGATCAGCGGTGTGGCGCGGAAGAGCATATTGCCGATGTTCTGGGCGTTGAAGCCCCACGTCAGGGCGCCGGCGGCGTCGCGGCCGGTGTTGAGGATGCCGGCAAAGATGAGGCGGATACCGTCCCAGATACCGGCGCCGGAGATCTTGCTGTTGAAGGCGCCGACGATGATCACGACGATGCCGCCCACCAGCAGACCCACCAGAATGGAGATCAGGGAGGAGATCAGTTTCTTGGTGCCGTCCTTGGCGTACAGGCCGGAGAGCTTTTCTTTCATGCGGGTTCACCTGCTTTCTCCGTGCGTTTGGCGCCGGCCATGTAGAGACCAAGCTCCTGCACGGTGATCTGCTTGGGATCGAATTCGCCGACGATCTCACCCTCGTAGACCACGAGAATGCGGTCGGACAGGCTCATGACCTCGTCCAGCTCCAGCGAGACCAGCAGCACCGCCTTGCCGCGATCCCGCTCGGCTACCAGTTGACCGTGGATGTACTCGATGGCGCCCACGTCCAGACCGCGGGTGGGCTGCACCGCCACGATCAGGGACTTGTCCCGGTCGATCTCCCGGGCGATGATGGCCTTTTGCTGGTTGCCGCCGGACATGCTGCGGACGATGGTAACGGGACCCTGACCGCTGCGGACGTCATATTGCTGGATCAGGTGATCGGCGTACTGGCGCACGGCGTCCCGCTTGATGAAGCCGTGGTTCTGGAACTGCGGTTCCTGGAAGCGCTGCAGCACCATGTTGTCTTCCAGCGTGAAGTCCAGGATCAGTCCGTGCTTATGGCGGTCCTCGGGGATGTGGCTCATGTTGGCGCCCCGCTGGTGAATAGAGGCGTGGGAAATATCCTTGCCGCAGAGGGTGATGCGGCCGGTGGACTTGTCAAGGCCGGTGAGGCCGTGGATCAGCTCCGTCTGGCCGTTGCCGTCGATACCGGCAATACAGACGATCTCGCCGGAACGGACGCTGAAGCTGACGTGGTTGACGGCGTTGCGCTTATGGGTGTGGGAGGCGACGCACATGTCCTCCACCCGCAGGATCTCATCGCCGGGCTTGGCGGGATCCTTCACCACCTCCAGCTGCACGGGGCGTCCCACCATCATGTTGGACAGCTCCTGCTTGTTGGTGTCGCAGGTGTTGACGGTGCCGATGTAGCGACCCTTGCGCAGAACGGTGACACGGTCGGAGACCTCCATGATCTCGTTGAGCTTATGGGAGATGAAGAGGATGGACTTGCCCTCGGCCGCCAGATTCTTCATGATCTGCATCAGCTCTTCGATCTCCTGCGGGGTCAGGACGGCGGTTGGTTCATCGAAGATCAGGATCTCGTTGTCCCGGTAGAGCATCTTCAGGATCTCCACGCGCTGCTGCATACCCACGGTGATGTCCTCAATGAGCGCGTCGGGATCCACATGCAGGCCGTACTTTTCGCTGAGGGACAGCACCTTTGCACGAGCCTCCTTCTTCTGAAGGAAGCCCATCTTAGTCGTCTCGGCGCCCAGAATGATGTTGTCCAGTACGGTGAACACATCCACCAGCTTAAAATGCTGATGCACCATGCCGATACCCAGTGCCGTTGCCACATTGGGGTCGGTGATCTCTACCTTCTGGCCGTTTTTGCGGATCTCGCCGGCCTCCGGCTGGTACAGGCCGAAGAGAACGCTCATCAGCGTGGACTTGCCTGCGCCGTTTTCGCCCAGCAAAGCGTGGATCTCACCCTTTCGTAACTGGAGCGTAATGTCGTCGTTGGCCTTGATGCCGGGAAACTCCTTGGTAATGTGAAGCATTTCGATCACATACTGGGGAGCAGTATCCATGTCGCCACCTGCTTTCTATCAATTTGATGTCCCCCATTGACCAGAGCACCGCCCCGGCGGGGCATGTGCGCTTGTCAACGAGGGAGGACATGCAGACAACATGTCTAAACTATTATAATGTACCATAGTCAAAAATGCAAGGCGCGTCTGTCATTTCCTACAAAACGCACAAGAATTTTTGGACTTGCACACAAAAAAAGAGGAAGTCCCGAAGGACTTCCTCTCTTGATGTAATGGATACAGCGGGACAGATTACTCGACCACGTTCAGGGTCAGGCTGTCGGTGCTGGCCAGCTTGCTGTAGTCGTTATCGACCACCAGGGAGCCATCGGCCATAGCGGCGACCATGGCGTTGTAATCATCAACGCTCCACTTGGTCAGGGACCAGGTAGCGGTGGGCAGACCCACAGCGTTGTCCTTGGCACCCAGAGTGGCGCAGGTGCCGCCCATGGAAGCGAAGGAACCGTCATACACCTTGGCGCAGGCCCACTGCACGGAGGCAGCCAGACCCTTCATGGCGGAGGTGATAACAGTGTCGGACTCGAAGGACTGGTCAACGTCAACGCCGATCACAGAGCCATCGTTGGCGCTGGCAGCAGCGGCGACGGAAGCGAACATGGAACCACCGCAGGCGAAGACGACCTCAGTGCCGTTCTCATACCAGCCGTTGACCATGGTCTGCAGCTCGGGGGAAGCGGAGAAGGAACCGCCATACAGCCAGGAGTAGTTCATCTCGACCTTCTCGTTCAGCTCAGCAGCAGCAGCGGAAGCGCCCTGCACGA
>CAKTKM010000020.1 GCA_934569425.1 uncultured Oscillospiraceae bacterium | reverse complement strand
GGTCTGCGTTTCGCTATCCGTGAGGGCGGCCGTACCGTCGGTTCCGGCGTCGTCATCGAGATCGAGCAGTAATCGAATTTCATCAAAAAAAGAAAGGCCGTAAGGCCTTTCTTTTTTTGCTTCCGCCATGACACACGCCGCGCCTTACGTTTTCGGGAATGCCAGATCGGTCTGGAATCCGCCCTGTCCGGTAAAGATCACATCTCCGCCGATGATCTGATCCCCCCAGAGATAGAGATTGACCTGCACCCCCTGCGGAATATCCGGATAGTTGGTGACGGTGTAGGTATAGCGCTTCACCGCCTGACCGGCGAATTCGGCGAAGGGCAGCTCCTGTCCCTTTTGCAGCTTGGCATAGGCATCCCATTCCCCCTCCAGCCGGTCGGGCAGCTGGAGATCCAGCGTTTCAATGGGATCGGGCTGCACCTGCCAGCCGAGACCATTCAGGTAGGCCACGCGATCCTCGTTGGTGGCGGCGGTGATGACCTCCGCCGTTTTATCGCCGCCGAAGCAGCCGGCCAGCAGCAGCGCCGAACCTACCACCAACCCCAGCGCCAGAGAAATCAGCGCCAGACGGCGGCGGGTAATATGGATCACTCGCATTTTCATCAACTCCTTTGTTGATGGATATTCCCAAAGACCGGCAGATATGCTATACTGTCACAAAACAGCTACAGGAGGCGGCTATGGAGCGCTTGGATAAGATCATCGCCAACCGGGGCATCGCGTCCCGCCGCGAGGTGAAGGAGCTGGTGCGGCAGGGACGGGTGCTGGTGGACGGTGTGCCGCCCGCGGCGGCGGATCGGAAGGTGGATCCGTCCACAGCGGTTATCACCGTGGACGGCGTGGTGGTAGGCCGCGAGCGCTATACCTATCTGCTGCTCCACAAGCCGGCCGGCGTCCTGACAGCCACCGAGGATCGGTGCCAGCCCACGGTGATGGACCTGCTGCCGGAGGAATACCGCCGCCGGGGTCTTGCGCCGGTGGGGCGGCTGGACAAGGATACGGAGGGACTGCTGCTGCTGACCGACGATGGACCGCTGACCCACCGGCTGCTGAGTCCCAAATACCATGTGGACAAGGTGTATTACGCCCGGGTGGACGGCACGATGGAGGAAGCGGACGTGAGCGCCTTCGCGGAGGGCTTGCTGCTGGAGGACGGATTGCGGTGCCTGCCGGCCAGACTGGAGCCGCTGGGCGCCGGAGAGTGCCTTGTGACGCTGCGGGAGGGCAAGTTCCATCAGGTGAAGCGGATGCTGGCAAGCCGCGGCAAGCCGGTGCGCTATCTGAAGCGGCTGGCCATGGGGCCGCTGCGTCTGGAGGACACGCTGGCGGCGGGAAGCTGGCGTCCGCTGCTGCCGGACGAATTGGCGGCACTGCGCAATGTCTGCCAATAGTCATATCGACAAAGCGCCAAAAGAATTTCCTCTTTTTTTGTGAGAAAGATAAAAAAATGCTTGCAAAACCGTGATTATGACGATATAATACAGGTAACCACTTGGCAGTTTGCACAAGGCAATTTGCACAAAATGTCCGGTGGGGCTTCGAGAGAGAGCAGGAGGGCGCGTCATGTCCGGTAGAATTTTTCAGAATGTAGTGCTGCAATTCAAAGAGACCACCGACCGTACCATCGGCGTGATCGACGCCGACGGGACAGTCATCGCGTGCAGCGAGCTGACGGGGATCGGCAAAAAATGGAGCAAATATGTGGAGACCATCCAGCAGGCGGACGGCGAGTGCGTCACGCTGGAGGGCAAGACCTTCAAGGCGCTGCCCGGCTGGGGCGGTCATTTTGACTACGCCGTGTTTGCCAGCGGCGACGACGGCATCGGCCGCACTGTGTGCGCTATGGCTGCAGTGGCGCTGAACTCTGCCAAGAACTATTATGAGGAGAAGCACGACAAGGGCTCCTTCATGAAGAATATCATCTCCGACAACATTCTGATCAGCGATATTTACATGCGCGCCAAGGAGCTGCATGTGGCCGCCGAGGTGAACCGGGGCGTGTTCGTGGTGCGCCCCGTGGACGACCGGCTGGAATCCGCCCCGCTGGAGCTGATCCAGAGCCTGTTTCCCGACCGGCAGAACGACTTCGTCCTCAGCGTGGGGGAGCAGGATGTGGTGTTGATCCATCAGATGGAGAAAAATGCCTCCGCCTCTGATCTGGAAAAGGTGGCGCTGCGGATCGAGGAAGCCCTGCGCATCGACGGCGAGAGCAGTGTATTTGTGGGCATCGGTACCATGGCGCAGCACCTGCGGGAGCTGGCCAAGGCCTACAAGGAGGCGCAGATCGCCATTGAAGTGGGAAAGGTCTTTGACACCGAGCGCTATGTCATCAACTATGAGAATCTGGGCATCGGCCGCCTGATCTATCAGCTGCCCACCACCCTGTGTGAGATGTTCCTGCAGGAGGTGTTCAAGAAGAACCCCATTGACGCGCTGGATCAGGAGACCCTGTTCACCATCTATAAGTTCTTCGAGAATAATCTGAACGTGTCCGAGACTGCCCGCAAGCTGTTTGTTCACCGCAACACGCTGGTGTACCGGCTGGAGAAGATCAAGAAGCTCACCGGCCTTGACCTGCGGGAGTTTGACGACGCCATCACCTTTAAGGTGGCGCTGATGGTGAAGAAATATCTCACCAGCCGCGGCATCGAGGCGTAAGATAAAATGAATCAGAAACATCCCCCGGCTTCGCCGGGGGATGTTTGTTGTAAAGGGCTGCCCTTCGATGCTTTTGACTATTTTCACAGAAGATTCAGTGGAAATTGTGCGGTTTACCAAAAACAGCGGCAGACAGAAAAAAGCACTTGCAATTTTTGGCGAAAGTGCTAAACTGTACCTATATTGACAGCACTTTCGGGCGCCGGGAATACAAACATACTGCTGACAATACCTATAGGTATTGCGTTTTTTCTGCAAGAAAAAACAGCAGGGAATCGGCATAACGGCTGTGGTGCGCGCTGCGGCCTTTGTGCGTCTGACCTCCCCAAAACGGGCAGGCAGGGTCGGGTTGACAGCCCTGCCTGCTCCATCAGACAGGCGGTCAGGCGAATATATGCGGCGCTTTCGCGGGATGCCGGAGCGAAAGCGTTGGATCCACCGGCAAATATTTTATGAAATGGGGAGTACACCAAAAATGTCAAGTAAGAAAGCTACCAAAAGAGCATTGCTGACCAGTATTCTGGCCATCTGCCTGTGTCTGGTCATGCTGATCGGCTCCACCTTCGCGTGGTTTACCGACACCGCCAGCACCGGCGTCAACAAGATCGTAGCAGGCAATCTGGACGTGGCGCTGGAGATGCAGCAGAAAGACGCTGATGGGAACCTTGAATGGGTTTCCGCCGAGGGTCAGATCCTCAAATGGAAGCAGGCAAGCGCTGCGGCAGCCGGAGACGGAACAGCAGAAGTCGATCCCAACAGTTTCACGCTGGTGGACAGCACGCAGATCTTCTGGGAGCCGGGCTGCACCTATCAGCTCCAGCCCATCCGCGTGATCAACAACGGCAATCTGGCGCTGAAGTATAAGATTGCCATCACGGGTATCACCGGGGATAAGGGTCTGAACAGGGTGATCAAATGGACGGTCAACGATCAGGACATCGATACGACGGAGAAGAAGCTGGCCGTGGGTTCTGACCCTGTTGTGTTGACGATCAAGGGACATATGGATGAAAAAGCCGGCAATGAGTACATGAATATGCACATCGACGGCATCGGCATTACCGTCTACGCTACACAGGACACCGTGGAGTTTGACAGTATCGACAACTGGTATGATGAGGCTGCAGTGTATCCGCTTGAGGTTGTTTCTAACATCGAAAACGGCAAGATGACTCAGAATCCGGATGGCAGCTATACCTATGCCAATACCGATAATACCGTTACCGTTACGGTTCCTGTCGGTGCAGGAATCGAAGAGGGAATGCAGCCGGATGTGACCTTCAAGCAGACGGAGCCATATGCGGATCTGGCCACCACCATCGAAGCCGAGAATAAGGAAGCAATTGCTTACGAGATCAAGGTCAACAATCTGGTCGGCAGCAATGACAAAGCGGTCACACTGACTTTCCCCTTGGGCAAAAATCTGACCGGTGTCAAGGCGTATCACAATGGTTTGGAAATGACTGCTGGTTTTACTTATGACAAGGAAACCGGTATTGTCACCATTGAAACAAAGAATTTCTCCAACTTCACATTTACCTTTGACCCGATTGCAACCCGTGGACTTGTCAATGTGTCAAATGAGAAGGAGCTCCGCACGGCACTTTACAATGCGCCTGCCGATGGCAGCATCATGAAGATCACTTTGACAGACAATATCACACTGGATCTGCTTTATGCAGCGTCTAACCTCCCGGATAGCGATGTTATCCAGGATTATGAAGTGGGCGATACACTGAATCGCTACAAGAAGGGCATTCATCCCTCTGCAGATGATCCTTCTCATTGGAACAAGTTAGTCACCGACCAGACCGACAAAGAGAAGTCGGCATACGGCGCATATTACCACATGGGCGCTAATGACGAGCGTATTGCCCGACTCGTTGTGAAGGCAAATCAGAATGTTATCATTGATTTGAACGGACACACGATTGCCAAGGACGCTCGTGCTACTCACGGCGATTGGAGCAATACCTGCACGGATATTATTGCAAACTACGGTAAGCTGAAAGTTACCGACAGCGTTGGCACTGGCGTTGTTATGGGTCATGGCTACAATTCCTGCAACGGTGCTGTACTGCACAACTATGCTGGTACAATGATCGTTGAGAATGTTAAGGTTGATGGCAACGCAGCAGGGATGACGGCTGGCACGGGACAGTATGTCATCGTAAATGACGGCGGCGCAACCATCATCAATGGAGCCAATGTTTATGACACTGCGACAACTGTTAATGCTTCTCTGCTGGTTAATACCGCAGGAACTATGACTATCAAGGGCAACGCAATCCTCAACCATCCCAATACCAAGACCATCAACTGCAAGGGCGGCGAGGTGTTTGTTGAGAGCGCAACGATTACTTCCGACAAGTATGCCATCTATGCAAAAGGCGGCACGGTTGAAGTCATTGAAGCCAATGTGACCGTTACCGGCAGTGGCACTATGGAAGCAGCTGGCGGAACGATTACCAAGAAGTAAATCCTTCTTCCCAAATCCATTCCTTCGGTTGGAAGGGCTCAAGAAAGCAATTGTTTGAGGAAAAGGATTTTAATGAAAGAATCACTCCCCTTATGGGGAGTGATTCTTTATGTACCAATAACGCCCTTTTATGTACCGTTTTTGCACCACAAAAAGGCAACAAAAGGCAACAAAAGGCAACAGAAAACAACAAGGCGGAGGCGTTTTTTCAAATTGTCTCTGTGCTTACGCAGCCATCAGTACCCGCGGGAAAAGGGGTACGGTGTCCGCCGCCGCGTCTTGATCTTCCATCATGGACAAAACAGCTTTGACAGCACTCCAACAAAAGACAAGCCCGAACAGGAGCGACACGCACAGGTTGGCTTCCCGGCTGCTGCCTGCCGGAAGCAGGGCGGACGCTACCACCAGCGTCAAGGAGACCAAAGCGGTCATCAGATAGGCACAGATGCTTTTCATGGCAGATCCCTCCTGAAAATGTCGTTTTTTGTCTTGTGCTTTTTTGAATTATATAGTAGAATATTTAACAAGAAAAGTAAAGCGATAAACGCTGACAGTGATTGTCAGGACGACTGATATGATAAGGAGGACGGCATATGGAGACCGCAAGGTGCAGGGCGTTTCTGGCGGCGGCGGAGACCGGAAGCTTTTCCAAGGCGGCGGAGGCGCTCAGCTACACGCCCTCCGGCGTAAACCAGCTGGTGACGGCGTTGGAGAAGGAACTGGGATTTCCTGTGTTCCGCCGCAACACAAAAGGCGTGACGCTGACGGAAAACGGCGAGCTGCTGCTGCCAACGGTGCGGGAGTTTCTGCGGCAGGAGGATCGTATTTTCGAGCTGTCGGCAGAGATGAACGGTTTGCTGATCGGAAGTGTCACCATTGCCGCCTATTCCAGCATTGCGACCCACTGGCTTCCGGCGGTAATCAGCGCCTTCCGGCGGGATTATCCCCAGATCCGCATCAAGCTGATGGAGGGAATCTGGCAGGAGGTGTCCAAATGGCTGGACGACCGGGCCGCAGACATAGGATTTCTCAGCTATCAGGAGGGAATGCCCTATGAATTTATTCCACTGGCGGAGGATCCCATGCTGGCGCTGCTGCCGCGGGATCATCCGCTGGCCAACGCTGCCGCCTATCCCTTGAAAAATTGCGCTACCGACCGGTTTATCATGCCGGCACTGGGCTGCGATGACGACGTGGAAGCACTGTTTGACAAAAACGGCATCCAGCCCAATGTGCAATTCACCACGCTGGAGAGCTTTTCCGTTATGTCCATGGTGGAGCAGGGGCTGGGTATGACGGTGATGAACCAGCTGATTACGGAAAAGCGGATCTGTGATATTGCCATGCTGCCCATTGATCCGCCGTCCCAGATCACGCTGGGCGTGGCCATGCACTCCCGGGCGGACGTGTCTCCGGCGGTGAAAATGTTCCTGAAATATGCTGTCCGCATGTTGACCCGTATTGAGAAATCGTGACAGAAAGGACTGCCCACGGGCAGTCCTTTCTGTTTGATGCAATTCAGCCGCGCCGCACCCGGTAAATACGGACGGAGATGGCATAGGATATGGCGAAGACCACCACAGTAGCCAATAGTGTCAGCAGCAGGGAGGTATGGATGCTGACGCTGTCCATTGCCGCCAGAATGTCCTCGGAGCCGACGGCGAAGAACGCCACACAGCCGCAGGTCAGCAGAATGTAGAGAATACGTCCTTTTTCCACCCCCATACGGAACATCAGCGGAAGGTCGATCAGCATCATCAGCAGGGCGATGCAGGCCATCAGCGGAATAGCGGCCAGTGCATCAGCGTCAAGAGGTGTGCGGCGCACCATGCCGGTCACCACCTGCGCTGCTGCGGATAGCACCGAAATTCCACCCACCAGCAGCAGCCCCAGCGCGTACTTACTGCCCACAATAGCGCGGGGGGTGTAGGGCATCATGGCTGCCAGTTCATCCCACTTGCTGCGCTCGTCATAGGCCAGTGCCGTAATGGGAAGCATGGCGCCGTAAAAGAGCGCGAATGCCGTGGTGGACAGGCCGGGGATACAGGCGAAGACCGCCATCAACAGCAGGATCAGCTTCATCCGCTTACACAGGGTATAGATGTCTTTTTGCAGTAGGCCTTTCATCTCTGCGTTCCCTCCTTTGCCAGAAACAGGATAATATCCTCCAAAGTGGTATGCTCCAACGGCAGATCATGGGGGACTCTGTCCCGCCGCACCAGCACCCGCGCACCGTAGGGACCGTTCTCCACACCCACGACACTGTTCTCCGGCAGATCGGCCAGCCGTTCCCGGGAGAGCTGGACCAGCGCGTATTCCTCCAGCAGCCGATCCTTTTCCTCGCACAGCACAAGCTTCCCCCTGTGCAGAAAGGCAATATAGTCGCACAGTTTTTCCAGATCACTGACGATATGGGAGGACAGCAAAATGGAACGATCCTCCTGCCGCGTGTATTCGTTGAAGATGTCCAGTATCTCCTCCCGCACCATGGGATCCAGTCCGCTGGTGGCCTCATCCAAAATCAGAAGCCGCGCCTGATGGGACAGCGCCACGGCGATGGCCAGCTTCATCTTCATGCCCCGGGAGTAGTCCATGAAGGCCTTATCCTGCGGCAGGCCGAAGCGATGCAGGTAATCATCATAGGCCGCCTGCTCCCAGCGGCGGTAGGTGCTGGCCATGATCCGTCCCACATCCCTGGCATTCAGCACCTCGGGATAGTAGGCTTCGTCCAGCACGATGCCGATGTCCTCCTTGACATCCTGAAAGGCGGCGGTGCGGTTGTCTACACCCAGCACCGACACAGTGCCGCTGTCGCGGCGGATGGCGTTCATCAGCAGCTTGATGGTGGTGCTCTTGCCCGCGCCGTTTTCTCCCACCAGTCCCATGATGCTGCCTTCGGGCAGCGTCAGGTCAAGACTTCCCAACTGAAAGCCTGTGTACGTTTTGGTCAGGCCGTGTATTTCAATGGCATTTTCCATGTTTGCTTCATCCTTTCTATTCCCACATGAGCCGCAGCATTTTTACGGCATCTTCTTCTGTCAGGGCGCAGCCCTTTGCAAGGGTGACGATCTCGCTCATATGAGCTTCGATCTGCTTCAGATGCGCTTCCCGTACCAGCTCCAGATTTTGCTCCGCCACATAGCAGCCCTTACCAGGGACGCGGTCGATAAAGCCATCCCGTTCCAGCTCCTCGTAGGCGCGGGTGGTGGTGATAACGCTGATCCGCAGATCCTTGGCCAGCGCCCGAATGGAGGGCAGCGCATCTCCCGGGGATAAGGCACCTGACAGGATGGCATTTTTGACCTGTGTGTAGATCTGCTCGTAGATGGGCTTTCCGCTGGCGTTGCTGATGATCAGATCCAAAGGAACACCTCCGTTACAGCTGTATATGTTCAACATGAACAGTATATGCATAAGAGAGGGTTTTGTCAAGACCTGGGTACAAAAAAAATTTCCCCGGCCCAAAAGGCCGGGGAAGGGGATGTACGTTTTTTATCAGAATACGCGGCGGGCGGTCAGGTAACGATTGGCGTAATAGCTCTCGTCAAGGCTGGAAATAATGACGCCGCGGCTGGTGGATGCGTGGATAAACTGGTTTCCGCCCACATAGATGCCAACATGGCTGGCGGCGGAGCTGGTGTTATAGGTACCGAAGAAGAACACCAGATCACCGGGCTGCAGCTCACTCTTGGAGATGGAATAGCCGTTGTTCAGCTGGGGTGTAGCACCGTGTGCCAGACCAACGCCGAAATTGGAATAGACGTGCATGGTAAAGCCGGAGCAGTCAAATCCGCTGCCGCTGGTGCCGCCGTAGGCGTAGGGAACGCCCAGATACTGCATGGCGAAATCCACCACCGAGCTGCCGGAACCGCTGCCGGCGGAGGAGGAGACACTTTCGGAGGCCTGCTCGCTGTCGGCAGTCTTATCGCTCTGCGCCTTACTGTCTGCGGCGGCCTGCTTTGCGGCGGGCTTGGCGGCAGCCTTGGGCTTGGGCGCTTCTTTCTCCATGGTCAGATCCAGATCATCGCCGGTGACATAGCCTGTCTTATCGCCGCTTTTTACGGCGAAGTAGCCGTTGTCAAGAGCTGAGACTTCGACCCGGTCGCCGTCCTTCAGCGTTCCCATCTGTGTGCTGCTGCCGTCAGCCTCTTCCAGAAGCGGCATTTCCTCGGCGTCTACCACGCCGTAGGTCTCGAAGCTTTCATCATATTGCAGAAGCTGGATGTACTCCGGCGGGATAAAGCCGGTGCAGTCGTTATAGCTGACGCGGAACCAATCCTCCAGATCCTCCATCACCGACACAATGGCGTCCTGAGGCAGAAGGATGTAGACATTGCTCTCCTCTGTAGGGTCAAAGAACAGAGAAACGTCCTTTTCCAGTACGCGGCCAACAGATTTGACCTTTGTGTCGCTGGGCAGCAGGCGGGGCAGCGCCATCTGATCACTGACCTCCAGACCGGAGGCAAGGGCAGTCTTGATGACGGTTGCCTCCTGCACCGATGAAGCGTCCGGCGTGGAAGCCCAAGCACAGACGGTGGTATTACATAGTATTGCCGCGCCCAGAACGGTCGCGGCAAGCATACGGCTTTTGTGCGATCTCATTGGGAAGCCCCCTTACAGTTTTCCGGCAAGCGCCCGCTCCAGCCAGATGGAGCCGACGTCCATAGCGGCATACAGACTGGTTTTTTCCGACTTTTTCACCACGCGGTCACGGGATTTCAGGTCGGGATCGGTCAGCTGCAGCTGCACGGATACGCGGGTGGCTACGTCCATATCCTGCTCCTTTTTGGATTCCAGGATCTGGAACATGACGATGTACTTATCCGCCATGGAGCCATAGTAGATCAGGTTGTCGATCCGCCGCAGGGGGTGATTTTTATAGACAAGGCCTTCGCCCTTTTTTACGTCTGCCATTGGGTATGTCCTCCTGTTTACAAGAATTGCACAGCATTATAGCACAAAAACGGCGTTCTGTCAAATCGCCCTGCTGACGAGAGAAAAAAGCAGGGGAAAATCGTCATTTTCCCCTGCTTTTCCGCAAGAAACGTTTCAAATATCCAAATACCGCTTTACAAGGATCTGCAAAAGCTCATCGCGGTCGATCTTGCAGATCAGCGTGCGCGCGCCGTTGTGATTGGTGATGTAGGTGGGATCCTCCGACAGAATATAGCCTACGATCTGGTTTACCGGATCATAGCCCTTTTCCTTCAGCGCCTCGTACACGGAGGTCAGCACATGGTGGATCTGCTCATCCCGATCCTCGGCCGCGTTGAATTTTCTGGTATAATCGTCCATTGAGGCACCGCCTTTCCTATCTGTTTGCAAGGGTCAAAAGTCCATCTATGGAATGACAGGGCTTTCTTCGTTAATTATACGCCCAATGGGTGAAACTGTAAAGAGTTTTTTTACTTCGTGCCGAAGATACGGTCGCCAGCGTCTCCCAGACCGGGGACGATGTAGCCGTTCTCGTTCAGATGGTCGTCCAGCGCAGCGCAGTAGATCTCTACGTCAGGGTGACGGTCATAGATGAACTGCACGCCCTCCGGCGCGGCCACAAGGATCATCAGCTTGATGTTGTGGCAGCCCAGCTCCTTCATCTTGGTGATGGCCATGTCGGCGCTGCCGCCGGTAGCCAGCATGGGATCCACGATCAGCACGTCGCGGTCGGCAATATCCTTGGGATATTTCAGGAAGTAGAAATGGGGCTCCAGCGTCTCTTCGTCGCGGTACATGCCGATGTGAGCCACGCGGGCGGAGGGAATCAGCGTCAGGATGCCGTCCTCAAAGCCCAGACCCGCACGGAGGATGGGAACGATGGCCATTTTTTTGCCGGCCAGTACGGGCATATCGCAGGAGCACAGCGGGGTCTCGATGGTCTTGAGGGTGGTGGGAAGGTCACGGGTGGCCTCGTAGGTCAGCAGCATGGCGATCTCACCTACCAGTGTGCGGAAATCCTTGACACTGGTATTTTTGTCGCGCATGACCGTCAGCTTGTGCTGCACCAGCGGGTGATCGACAATGTGCAGAGTGGGAAACTTTTCCTTCATGATGGTATCCTCCGTATATAAAATTTATTGATCCAACGTAATGGGGAGTCCCTTGGCCAGCCGCTCGCGCTCCGCCTGAGAGAGCCGCAGATACACCGGGCGCAGCTCCTGCGCCGTCACAGTCTGTCCCTGTGCCGCCATGCGCTCAGCAAGGAGACCGACGCCGGTGGCTTTTTGCAGCAGACCGTCAGCCGGCGCCATGCGGCAGGGAATGCCCTGCCCGGTCAGGCCGGCATAACACAGCTTGGCACCGTCGCCAACGATGAGCTTGGGCTGCGTGTCGGCCTTCAGCTCCTCCGCCAGTGTCTCCAGCGCCACGGCACGATCCTCGCACCGGCGGGTAAGCACACCGCCGCGGCAGTCGAACACCGCGTTGTAGACCTGCTGCCGCCGCGCGTCCATGGCGCAGATGACCGTTCCGTCAAAGGCGCGGGCGTTCTCCGCCATGGCCTCCAGCGTGGAAACACCGCAGCAGGGAAGCTCCAGCGCCCATGCGAGACCCTTGGCCGCGGACACGCCGATCCGCAGCCCCGTAAAGCTGCCGGGACCTGCCGCCACGGCGATCAGCGCCATGTCCTTTGCCGTCAGTCCGGCGTTGCGCAGCATATCGTCCACCAACGGCATCAGGGTCACGCTGTGGGTCAGACCGATATTCTGATAGGCGGCGGCCAGCACGGCACCGTTTTCCACCACGGCGGCGGATACCGCCTTTGCCGAGGTCTCCAATGCCAGTATTTTCACGCTATGCCGCCTCCTTCCACGGTGATGATCCGTTCGTTATCGTCTGTCCCGCGGGCAAAGCTGACCACAACGGCATCCCGCGGCAGCGCGTCCGCCACATTCTCGCTCCATTCCACCACACACACGCCGCCCCGATCCAGATAATCCTCCCAGCCGATGTCAAACAGCGCATCGCTGCTGTCCAGCCGGTACATATCAAAGTGAAACAGCGGAGTTTTTCCCAGATATTCATTGACGATGGTGAAGGTGGGGGAGGTGACACGGCCGCTGTAGCCTAAGCCCCGGGCGATGCCGCGGGTCAGGGCCGTTTTGCCCATGCCAAGCCCGCCGCGGCAGGCCACCACCGTATTGGGGCGCAGCTTCTGCGCCAGTGCCTGACCTAGCGCCTCGGTATCGGACACACTGTGGGAAATGTACTGCATGGTCAACGTCCTTTCGACAGGTGAAACGATCCTATCCCGCCATTTTTTATCAGTGTAACACAAAAAGTTCAAAAAGAAAAGAGGGTAGGACAGGTTTACAGGGAAAAGTTCTTGTGGTACAATGTAGCAGTCTTCCATCGATTGACAAGGACAACCACGCCGGACAAAGTGTCTTTCCGGCGATTTTTGCTCTTTTTGCCTTGGCGGGCGTCAGCCCGTCTGTGTCTTAAAAATTACTTGAAAATCCATCGCTGGCAGGTGCTTTGCCGTTTTGCCGACAGCGGAAATGCGTCCGGACAAGAAAAGACCCGCAGAGAAAACTTGCCGTATTGTCAAGAGGCTTGACGCAGTATGGGCGTATTTCTGCCTGTCAAAACCGTGTCTGCCTTTGTCAACCGATGGTAGCATACCGAATCAGGGACGTTATATGTCCCTGCGCGATACCACGGAGGAACGATTCATGCAGCGCTTGCGGGACTTTATACGGGATACGCTACGGCAGACGGATCTTGTGCTGCTGGCACTTTGCTGCACCGCAACGGCCTATGGCATCCTGATGATCTACTCCGCTACCCGCTACATGAATACGCTGCGCCTTGTCAGGGTGCAGACCATCGGTGCTTTGATCGGCATTGTGCTGTTTTTTCTGCTGTCTATGGTAGATATTGGCGAGCTGATGCGGAAAAAGGGCTGGCTGTGGCTGACGCTGTTCGGCATTGCCTTTATTCTGCTGCTGAAGTCGCCCCTTGGCCGCGCCGACGACACGGGCAATCTGGCGTGGCTGAAGTTTCCGCTGCTGCCGGTGATGGTGCAGCCCTCCGAGGTGGTAAAGCTGACCTTCATCGTTGTGCTGGCGTGGCAGTTGGTGTGGCTGCAGGAAAACCGTACCCTGAAAAAGATACCGGACGTGCTGTTTCTGGGGGCGCATCTGCTGCTGTTCTTTGGCCTGTATTACGGTATCTCCGCCGATATGGGCAGTGGTCTGGTATTCGTGTTCATTTTTCTATGCATGTGCTTTGTGGCAGGCGTGGCGGCACGTTGGTTCGTTGCCGGCGGCTTTTTCGGCGCACTGGCCTTTTATATCCTGTGGGAGGAGGATGTGATCAAGGATTACATGAAGGATCGCTTCATCGTGGTCTTTGACCACAGCTATCAGCCCCTGAATGTAGGCTGGCACCAGACCCGCAGCCTTATGACACTGGGCGGCGGAAAGCTGTCGGGCATGGGGCTGTTCCGCGGCATCCAGACCCAGAGCACAGACAGTTCCAGTCTGCCCAACCGCCACACGGACTTTATTTTCTCCGTGATCGGCGAGGAGCTGGGGATGATCGGCTGCCTGGCGGCGCTGGCGCTGCTGGCGGCGATCATCATGCGGTGCATCTATGTGGCGCGTAACGCCCACAGCAAGCTGGACGGCTATATTTGCGTAGGTGTGGTGGGTATGCTGCTGTTTCAGGTGCTGGCCAATGTGGGCATGTGTCTGTTCGTCATGCCGGTCATCGGCCTGACGCTGCCCTTTTTCAGCTACGGCGGTTCCTCCATTGTGACGCTGTATGCCGCCATGGGGCTGGTTTCCGGCGTACAGAGCCGCTCCAGACCCGACTGGCTGCGGCAGTAGTGAGCGCTGTAAAGTGAATTTCCTATATTGCCGAGGAAAGAGAACGTTTAGACGGATGTTTTCCGAATGATCGACGCGCCATTCTGCGTTTTGCTGTGCGGCACCGTCAAAAAAGAAAACGGGAAAAAGTGAAAAAATGCTTGCAATTGGCAGAAGGCTGTGCTATACTCCCTTCATCAATTGAACAGCACCCGATGAGCCTCTCAGAATTCCGCGAGGAAGACTGAAAGGGGAGGGGACTCTGGAGAATCCCATTGAATTGGGTGCCGAAGGTGTAAGGCGCGGCAGGCGCTGAATCTCTCAGGCAAAAGGACAGAGAAGACATAAATGAATTGTCTACCTTGTTTCTCCGGAGTCGCTGCAAAGCAGCGGCTCTTATTTTTCTGTGAAAAAGGAGAGATCAACATGCAAGCGATCGAAAGTGTACTGTACCCCATTGTGTGCAAAATCAACGAGTATCTCAGCAACTACATTCTGGTATTCCTGCTGATCGGCGTGGGTCTGTGGTACTCCATCAAGACCCGCTTCGTGCAGGTGCGCTGCTTCGGCGAGGGTATGCACAAGGTTTTCGGCAACCTGAAGCTGAAGGGCGACCGTCATGATTCCGGTATGAGCTCCTTCCAGGCGCTTGCCACCGCCATTGCCGCGCAGGTGGGTACCGGCAACATTGTGGGCGCCTCCGGCGCCATCCTCACCGGCGGCCCCGGCGCGATCTTCTGGATGTGGGTCATCGCCTTCTTCGGCATGGCTACCATCTACGCCGAAGCCACGTTGGCGCAGAAGACCCGCATCGTTGATCCCGACGGTACGGTTCGCGGAGGCCCTGTATACTACATCACCACCGCGTTCAAGGGCGGCTTTGGAAAGTTCCTCGCCGGTTTCTTTGCTGTGGCGATCGTGCTGGCACTGGGCTTCATGGGCTGTATGGTGCAGTCCAATTCCATCGGCTCCACCATGAACACGGCCTTTGGTATCCCGACATGGGTCTCCGGTGTGATTCTGGTGGTCATCTGTGCCGTGATTTTCCTGGGCGGCGTACAGCGGCTGGCAGCTGTTACCGAGAAGATCGTCCCCATTATGGCGGCGATCTTCCTGCTGGGCGGTCTGGTGGTGTTGGCGGCGCGTATTACCTATGTTCCCGCCACCTTTGCCATGATCTTCAGGTATGCCTTCCAGCCGCAGGCGATCATCGGCGGCGGCTTCGGCTATGCCATCAAGACGGCTATCTCGCAGGGCGCCAAGCGGGGCCTGTTCTCCAATGAGGCCGGTATGGGTTCCACCCCTCACGCTCACGCGCAGGCCAATGTGGCGCGTCCCCATGATCAGGGCGTAGTCGCCATGATCGGCGTGTTTATTGATACCTTCGTGGTGCTGACCCTCAACGCGCTGGTCATTATCTCCAC
>CAKTKM010000019.1 GCA_934569425.1 uncultured Oscillospiraceae bacterium | reverse complement strand
TGCAGCCCGCCTTCGCCAAGATCGGCGAAAACGGCATCCGCTACTCCCAGCTGCCCGGCCACACCATGGAGCTGGCGGACGCGCTGAACGAGGTGCTCAGCAAGAAATGGCGCGACCTGCGGGGTATCGAGATCGTTTCCTTCGGCGTGTCCAGCGTGACGGCGGACGAGGAAGACGAGAAGATGCTCAAGGAGCTGCAGCGCAACGCCGCTTTCATGGATCCCACCCGCGCGGCGGCACACCTTGTTGGTTCTCAGGGCGATGCCATGAAGATGGCCGCCAACAATCAGGGCGGCGCGGCCATGGCCTTCATGGGCATGAACATGGCCGGTCAGGCGGGCGGCATGAACGCCCAGAACCTGTACGCCATGGGTCAGCAGCAGCCTGTCCAGCAGGCGGCTCCCGCCGCGAACGGCTGGACGTGTTCCTGCGGCCACAGCGGCAACACCGGCAAGTTCTGTGCCGAGTGCGGCGCCCCCAAGCCCGCCCCCGCCGGCGAGTGGAAGTGCGCCTGCGGCGCGGTGAACACCGGCAAATTCTGCGCCGAGTGCGGCGCCCCCAAGCCCGCCGCCGAGTGGAAGTGCGCCTGCGGCGCGGTCAACAAGGGCAAGTTCTGCGCCAACTGCGGCAATCCCCGTCCGTAACACAGGAACCGTCGGCCAACAGGAAATGTCCCTGTTGGCCGGCGTCCCCCTAACGCGATGAAAGGAGAATACTATGTACGATTATTACGATTATTATGAGTATACCAGCGCCGCGCCCAGCCCCATCGCCACCATCGGCTCTCTGGCATTGAGCGTGCTGCTGATCGTGGCGGTGTGGGTCATCTACCGGAAGGCGGATAAGCCCGGCTGGGCGGCCATCGTCCCCTTCTATAATATCTATGTGGAGTATGAGATCACATGGGGCAACGGCTGGCGCTTCCTGATGCTGCTGATCCCCATTTACAACATCATTCTGGCCATTCAGACCGAGGTGAAGCTGGCCAAGGCTTTCGGCAAGGGCGGCGGCTTCGCCGTGGGTCTGATCTTCCTGCCCTATGTGTTCCGCCCCATTCTGGCCTTCAGCGACGCGGCCTATCTGGGCGTTCCCGGCAAGGGCGGCGCGGGCCGCCGTGTCCAGCAGGAGGGCTACGCCCCCAACACCGGCTATCAGCAGAATACCTATCAGCAGCCGCAGCAGTCCGCGGGCGATGGTTTTCAGGTGACCCACTGTCCCAGCTGCGGCGCCAAGGTCAACGGCGGCAAGTTCTGCGAGAACTGCGGCAGACCCCTGTAAGCAACCGGAAAACAAAAAACAGACGGGAGGAACGATATGGCATCCCAAATCACCAACTATAAATGTCCGGCCTGTACCGGCCCGCTGCACTTTGTAGGAGCCTCCGGCAAGCTGGAGTGCGATTTCTGCGGCAGCAAGTACGATGTGGCCGAGATCGAGGCGCTGTACGCCGACAAGGAAGCCAAGGCCGTGGAGGCCACGGAAAAGGCCAACGAAAAGGCGGAGCAGAACCGGAAAAAACTGGAAGAGATGGAGGCGCAGGGCTGGGACACCTCGTCCCTCAGCAGCGACTGGGGCAAGGACGCCGACGGCATGAAGGCCTACAACTGCCCCTCCTGCGGCGCGGAGCTGCTGTGCGACGCATCCACCGCCGCCACCTCCTGCCCCTATTGCGGCAACCCCACCGTGGTGCCGGGGCAGTTCAGCGGCGCGCTGAAGCCGGATTTCGTGCTGCCCTTCAAGCTCAGCAAGGAGGACGCGGTAGAGGCGCTGAAAAAGCACTATAAGGGCAAGCCCTTCCTGCCCAAGGCCTTCACCAGGGGCAACCACATCGAGGAGATCCAGGGCGTGTACGTCCCCTTCTGGATGTTCGACGGCACCGCCATGGGCAGCGTGGAGTATGAGGGTCTCATCAACCACGTCCATACCGAGGGGGACTATGAGGTCACCACCACCGAGCATTACAACGTCCGCCGCGGCGGCACCATCTCCTTTGAAAAGGTGCCGGTGGATGCCTCCAGCAAGATGCCCGACGACCATATGGACTCCATCGAGCCCTATGATTACGCCGACCTGAAGCCCTTCTCCACCGCTTACTTACCGGGCTTTCTGGCGGATAAGTACGATGTATCCGTGGCCGACAGCCAGGAGCGGGCGGACAGCCGCTGCACCGCCACGCTGGAGTCCGCCCTGCGGCGCACGGCGGATATGTACGACACCTGCATCCCCCTGAATCAGGACATCGGCCTGAAGCGGGGCAAGGTGCATTACGCCCTGCTGCCGGTGTGGATGCTGCATACCAAGTGGAACGGCAAGGACTTCCTGTTTGCCATGAACGGCCAGACCGGCCGTCTGGTGGGCGACCTGCCCACGGATATGGGCAAGTTCTGGACGACCTTCGCGGCCATTGCCGTGCCGGTAACGGCGCTGGCAACGCTGCTCCTGCATATTCTGTAAGGGAGGGCTGAGACGATGAAAAAGAGATGTTTGACCCTTTTCCTCGCCCTGCTGGCGGCACTGCTGCTGGCGGTTCCCGCCGCGGCCGCCGAGGGCGGCGAGCAGTATGTCTATGACACCGCCGGCCTCCTGTCGGAGCAGGACGTGATGGCGCTGAACGCCAAGGCGTCCTATATCGCCGAGCGCTACGGCTGCCCCGCGTATATCGTCACCGTGGACGATTACGAGGTATATGACAGCGACATTCACTACGCGGCGGTGGCCATCTATAACGGCAACGACTTCGGCGTGGGCGAGAACTGCGACGGTATTATGCTGATGCTGAGCATGTATGACCGCAGCTATGACCTGTTTGTCCGGGACGACGGCGCCGCCCAGTACGCGGTGGACGACTATGGCCGCAACCAGATGACGGAGGTCTTTCTGGACAACTTCGCCGATGACGACTGGTACGGCGGATTTGACGACTATCTGGACGCCTGCGACGAGTATCTGAGCCGGGCGGAGCAGGGCGACCCCGTGCGCAAGTCCATCACAAGCTCCCTGTGGATCGGCGCCGTGATCGGCATCGGCGTGGCGCTGGTGATCTGCCTGAGCCTGAAGGGCATGATGAAGTCTGTCCGCAGAAGCGCCAGAGCGGACATCTATGTGACCGAGGCGGGGCTGAACCTGACGGAGCAGGCGGATGTCTACACCCACACCACCGAGACCCGGGTGAAGATCGAGCGGGACAACGATTCCGGCAGCAGCGATCACTCCGGCGGCGGTGGCTCCAGCACCAGTGGACATTTCTGAAATATGACATAAAATCAAAAAATGCACCCGAAATTTCGGGTGCATTTTTGGTACATAAACAGCGGTTATTGGGGCAAAAAAGGGCGTTATGGGGGCAAAAAGAGACCCATGCCGGGCGCTTATGGATGGGATAAGAAAAACGAAAGGAAGAAAGAGCGAACAATTCGGTAAAATACCTTGCGTGGGAACGGCTGCGTCTGGTATACTGAAAGTATGGAACGTATGCCAATCCCGTTGACCGGATGCGAGAAGGGAGCGAAACATGGAGAGAGTGAAACGATGGATCTGTACGCTGCTGGCGGTGTGCGTCATGCTGACGCTGCTGCCGGTGACGGCGTGGGGCGCGGCGAAGGAGGAGTTCTCCCTGAAGGTGGGGGAGACGTATTACTTCCTTGTGGATATTGAAGCGAGGCGAGCCTATGTCCCCTTTACCTATGCAGGGACCATAAACGCCTATGTGCTCAATGAGAATGCCGAGAGAGTGGCGGAAGCGACGGATGACGCCGCTTTTACCACGAATCCCGAGGCGAAGTACGGCTATACCTATGACCACAGCCTGTTTGTGGCGGAGCGCAATGTGCTGTGGGATGTAACTTGGGGCAATTTAACAGGGGTAAAGGAGAATCTGATCTACGGCAAGGACTATCCGTATAACGGCATCCGCTATACCCTGCGCGCCATGACCGGCGGCTCCACGCCGCTGAAGGAGGGAGACAACACATACGGCCTGCCCGGCAACAACGAGTGGGAGGTGCTGCGCAGCAAGGGCTGCATCAAGTACCCGGAGATCGGTGATACATGGGTGCAGGACACGGATGCCAGCGACAAAATGAAACAGTGCCGGCGGGGCGGCGGCGGGAAGCTGGAGAGTTGGGATTCCAGCAAGACATTGTTTGAGTACCGCAGCAACTACCGGCCGGTGCTGGAGATCACGGACGTGGGGGATCCGGGTCCCAACACGAAGCGGGAGGATGCCCTGAAGGTAGTGAACATCGACCTGAACGGCGGCAAGCTCTATAGCGGCGAGAAGAGCTTCAATATCATCGTAAAGAACAATACCATGGATTTCACCGCGCCCTCCACAGCCGCGCTGAACCGTCCTGACGGCAGCTGGCGGGACGGCTATCTGATGTGGGTCGATGAATACGGCCAGAAGTACCGCCCCGGGGAGACCGTGGGGCGGAAGGTCACAAAGCTGACGGCACTGTGGAGCTATGAGGGGCCGGAGGAGCAGTTCGACCTGACCACCGGCGAGACGTACTATTTCGACCTGTCCGGCATGGCCTTTACCGGGACGAAAAACAACGCGCTGCCGGACACCTCGATGCATTATGTCCCCTTTACCTATGCGGGAACGGTGAACGGCTATGTGCTGAACAGCAATTCCGCGAAGGTGGTCAAGGCGGCGGAGGAGGCGGCAGCCACCACCGATCCCAACGGGACGTATGGCTATACCTACGAACACAGCCTCTTCATGGCCAACTACGCGTTCACCACGAATGTATCATGGAAAACCGTGAACCAGAAGAAACCGTGGATGCTGTTCGGAAGGGATATTACCCGCAGCGGCGTGGAGTACCGCCTGCGCGCCCCCTCGGCGGGAAGTCTGATAGAAGCCACAGGCCTTTATCCGCAGACGAACGAATGGGACGCGATCGTGAACAAGAACGACGGTTTTATCCCCAACTGGGAAAAGCAGACCGTCCTGGGGCAGGATACCAATAGAAAGGGAAAAACCTATTGGACGCTGCGGGGCGGACTTACGATACGCAGAGCGATCGCGCGGAATTCGTCGAACCGAAATGATGTTTACCGCCCTGTGCTGGAGATCCTGAACGACGGCACGATGACGCGGGACGCCCTGCGGGCGGTGACGCTGGATCTGAACGACGCCAGACTGGGCGGACAGCGCTATCTGAAGATGGTGGCAGGGAAGGACAACGCCTTTACCGCGCCCAGCTTTGCGGGGATCACGCTGCCGGAGGGCTACAACGCGAAGGATGCCCGGTGGAGGGACGATAACGGTACGCTTTACAGCCCCGGCGACAGCGTTCCGGCCGATGTGAGTTCGCTGCGGCTCCGGTGGATCGGCGGCGGCGAATCCCAGCTGGCCGAGGGTAAAACCTATTGGTTCGACCTGTCCGCCGCGGGGTTCGGCGGCGAGAAATACGGCAAGCTGCCGGATCCCACGCTGCACTACGTTCCCTTTACCTATACCGGAAGCCTCAACGCCTATGCCTTTGACGGCTCTGTTATCACGACCGATGATGAAGAAGTGGAGGAATACGCCAAAAATCACCCGTATGACCACAGCCTGTTTCTGGCGGACTATCCCCTCGGAAAAACAAGCTGGAACGCGCTGAAAGACATGCAGCTCATTTATGGCAAAAGCCTTGCCGTCAACGGCGTGACCTATAAGCTGCGGGCGCCCTCGGCATTTCAAACGTCCGGAGGTGACCTGCGGGGCAGCGAGTGGGACGAGGTGCTGGCGAAGGGAGAAGACTATATCAAGAATTGGGAGAGAGGCCAAGGCACATGGGGGCAGGACAGTCTCAGCAACGACAAAGCCTCATGCCGCGGGGAGGGCCGCATGATCCAGTCTGTTTCGCGTACTGTGAAAAGCCTGAACAAATACTACCGGCCGGTGCTGGAGGTGATCAAGACGTTTGCCATCGGTCCGACGGTGACGCTGGAGCTGAACGGCAGCAAGCTGGGAGACGCGGAGCAGCTCTCTATCATCGTGAAGGAGGGCGACCGGTATACCGCCCCCACGGCGGAGGGTTTGTCGAGACCGGAGGGGATCGAGGGCGATTACTTCCGCTGGAAGGGCAGCGACGGACAGCTTTACACCCCCGGCGACAGTGTGTCCACCGCGGTGCTGACGCTGACGGCACAGTGGACGGAGTCCGCGGAGCACAGCCATACCTACGGGGAATGGACGTCCAACGGCGACGGCACCCATACCCGCACCTGCACGGGGGAGGGCTGCGGCCATGCGGAGAGCGGCAGCTGCACCGGCGGCACGGCCACCTGTCAGGCCGGGGCGGTGTGTGCGGTCTGCGGCGGAGCATACGGGGAGAAAGCCCCCGACCATCACGGCGACAAGCTGAAATGGGTCATTACGGAGACGGAACACCGGCAGGCCTGCGAAGCCTGCGGCAAGGCGACGGTGGAGAGCGCCGCCCACGTCTATGAGGACGAGGAGGACACCGTCTGCGGCGTGTGCGGCTATGAGCGGACGCTGGCACCGGTGGGACCTCATGAGCATGTCTATGGGGAGTGGATCCCCAGAGACAGCGAGACCCACACCCGTGCCTGCACGGTGGAGCGGTGCGAGCAGGAGGAGAGCGCCGCCCATGTGTATGCGGATGAGAAGGATACCGTCTGCGATGACTGCGGCTATGAGCGGCAGCTGCCGGCGGAGCCCCACGAGCATGTCTATGGGGAGTGGATCCCCAGAGACAGCGAGACCCACACCCGTGCCTGCACGGTGAAGGGCTGCACGGAGGTGAGCCAGACGGAGCGCTGCGTCGGGACGGTGATCCCGGCGGTACCCGCCACCTGCACGGCTGCCGGTTTGACGGAGGGGCAGAAATGCTCCCTGTGCGGAGCGGTACTGACGGCACAGCGGGAGATCCCAAAGCTGTCCCACACCGAGGATAAGCCGGTGAAGGAGAAGGAGGTACCCGCTACCTGTACGGCGGCGGGCAGCTATGACGAGGTGGTTTACTGTGTGAACTGCCATACAGAGCTGCACCGGAATAAGATGACGGTCAAGGCTCTGGAACACGACTGGGGCGGCTGGACGGTCATCACGCAGCCTACCGCTTCCACGGCGGGTGAGCGGGTGCGTACCTGCCAGACCTGCCAGACGCGGCAGACGGAGGAGATCCCGGCTACCGGCGGCGGAACCGGCGGTGAGACCGGCGGCGATGTGCCTGCACCGGCGCACCGGCCTGCCCGCGGCACGGGCGGAAGTGCCGGTAGAAGCACAGCCGGAAGCACCGGCAGCGGCACGGAACAGACGGTTCGGTCCGCCGGGACGGGCGACAGCGGCGTGACGCTGTACGCGCTGGCGGCGATCGCGGCGCTGGGAGGCGCGGCGCTGCTGCGGAGCAGACGGCGGAGAGCGCGCGTCTGAGCGGCGGAAGACAGGAGAGATATGACACGTTGACCGGACGTGAGAAGGGAGCGCGTTATGGAGAGTGTGAAGCGGTGGATCTGCCTGCTGCTGGCGGTGTGCGTTATGCTGACGCTGCTGCCGGGCGCGGCGTGGGGCGCGGAGACGCAGCCGGAGGAGAGCACGGCGCCGGAGATGTACGCAGCGCCGGAGACGTATGCGGACGCCGGAGAGGAAGAGGAGATCCCTGCAATGGCGGTGGCCAGTGTGACCACCGACGGCGAGACGGTCTATTATGAGATGCTGGGCGAGGCCATGGACGCCATGACGGAGAACAGCGTGATGAAGCTGCTGAGCATTTTGTTCAGCAAAAGGCTGCCCGACAGGGGAACGCTGGATCTGAACGGGAATAGGCTCACCCTGACGGCGGATATTTCGATCACCGGAACGCTGACGATACGCAACAGCGGCGAGAGCGGTGGCCTCGAGCTGTCGATGGGAGTGGAGGAGAAGCGACCCTTCCATATGACGGTGGCCGATGGCGGAGCGCTGACGCTGGACGGCGTGACGCTGACAGGTATGATGTTTCGGATCAGCCGCGTGGACGGCATATGGTACGACTATAAGAACAGCCTGACCGTACAGGAGGGCGGCAGCCTGCGGGTCAAGGGCGGAAAGCTCGGCGTCAAGGTGGCGCATGAGGGCGGAAGCTGCGTCATAGAGGGCGGCACCTTCGTCGGCCATCTGGTGACCTGCGAAGACAGTCTCTATGAGCTGCTGCCGGACGGCAAGGGCTTCTTCAACAACATGGGAGAACTGCTGGCAGACGGCGCGGAACGCCGGGAGCTGCAGCGGGTCACGGTGGGAGACCACGATCACCTCTGCGATGACAGCATCGCCGCGGAGGAGTACCGCTGCGCCTGCGGGATGAAGCTGGCGGCCAGCATCACATGGTACCCGAGATCGTGGGAGGCCAGCACGGAGAAGAGATGCTACCCCACGCTTGAAAAGGCGGTGGCGGCGGTGGCGGGCTTGAACAGCGCATGGTACCGGTGTGTGTTGAAGCCGCTGTATCCCACGCAGGATCTTACCATCCGGACGGGAGGCTTTATACTGGATATGACCAATGTCAGAGGCAATGTCACGGTAGATATTGGCGACAGGGGATGTATCGGGCTGGAGAATATCCAGGAGCTGAACACGCTGACCATTGAGAGCAGCGAACGTGTGCAGGTGGAGGACAGCGTCCGGCAGGACGGAAACACGGGCTATGTGGACCGGCTGACCGTCCTCGGCGGCGCGGCGGCGCTGAAGGGCTGCCGGTGGGGGCTCATCACGGTGCCGGAGGGGCAGGACGTGGAGAGCGTGCTGGAGGAGAAATACAGCTTCCGGCGGCTGGACGGCGAGACGGACAAGGGCTGGGTGACGCAGGAGGAGCTGAATCGCGGCACCATCTACAGCGTACAGGCGCAGCCGGCGCCCTTCTCCCATCTGGAGCTGGGCGGATCGCGGGAATATCTGATCGGAAGCTCCTTTGAGCTGGAGGCCGCTCTGCGGTGCAACGAATGGCCGGACAGCTTCGCGTGGTATCTCAACGATACGCTGCTCCCCAACGAGATGGCGGAGCAGCGGCAGGATCTGGGAAAGTACATTCAGGAGGAGGGCGAGTACACCGTGCGCTGCGTCGTGACCTACGGAAGCGGCGCGGACGTGTATACCCGGGAGGATACCATCAAGGTGACGGCGGCCTTCTGCGACCATCCCGGTCACCATAAGCCGTGGGCCGATGACGATGATCTGGCCTGCGACAAGTGCGGTGTGTTTGTAAAGGCGTTTGTGGACAACATGGATACGCCGCAGGACGAAGCAATCTATGCCCACGCGTGGCGGGAGATCCTGCATATGCCTTTCCCGAACCGGCGCGTCAGGCTGCGGTATGACATGGCTGTTGGAACGGCCACCATGGAGGGCATTACGGAGGTCGATCTGAACGGAAGGCATTTGAGCGGAACCATGACCATTACCGGCGACAACGCGGTGATCATCCGCGATACCACCGGAAAAAGCAGAGTTCCATGGCTGAACATCCGGCTGGAGAACATCAGCGCGGACAACGAAACGGCCTTTTACGGGGGAAGGTTTGAGTATCCCATTCAGGCGGAGCCGGGCGTGCTGAAGCATTTGGCGGAGTGCAACGGCTTTGGCTTCCGGAATTACAGCGACGGAACCTTGATCCAGTTGACGGAGGACACGGTGAAGCTGGAAAAGGTCGAGGCGTTCTGCACGCTGCACATGGGCGATGTGAACGCCGACGGCGCAGTGGATGCGCGGGATCTGCAATGCCTGTATGACTATCTGACCGCCGGTACGGCGAAGAGCTTTCACCGGATCGTGGCCGACTGCACCGGAGACGGCGCGGTGGATGTGTATGACCTGCAGCGGCTGTATGAGATGATCTGCTGGGCGGAGGCGTGAGCGCCCCATGGATCCGGCAGGACGGCATTTTGAAAACAGCGAAAGGCGCACCCCACAGGGGTGCGCCTTTTCCATGAAAAAATCGGTTTTCCGGCTTATTGCCCATCAAGATGCGCGGCAATGGCGGTAAGGAAGGGCTGGCCGTAGCGGCTGGCCTTGGCGGCGCCGACGCCGGAGACCTGCAGCAGCTCCTCTTCGGTGCGGGGCATTTTTTCAGCCATGTCTGTCAGTGTGGCGTTGGAGAAGACCATGTAGACAGGGACACGCTCCGCCTGCGCCACCTGCGTGCGGACGGCGCGGAGAACGTCGTACAGGCTGCCGCCGGTCTCCGCCGGAAGCGGCTCGGCGGCGTCGCTGCGGCGGGAGGCGCTTCTTTCGGGGCGCGGCGCTTCCACGGGGACGGGCATCTCCACCTTTTTGCGGCCAAAGAGAACGTCGGAGGCGGCGCGGGTCGGCGCAAGGGTGGAATACTGGGGGTCGGTCAGCAGATAGCCCTGCTGCTCCAGATAGTCGATGTAGGCGCGCACCTGCGGAGCGGGAGTGCTGGACAGCAGGCCGTAGGTGGACAGGCTGTCCAACCCCAGCTGGAGCACCCGCTGATCCCGGCTGCCCCGCAGGATCTGCACAAGGAGCGTCCTGCCCACAAAATAGCCCAGATGATCTTTGACGCGCCAGAGGCAGGAGAGGATCATGCGGGCGGGCTCGGTGATGTTGCGGGTTTTGCAGGCGGCTTGGCCGGGGGAAATCGCATAGTTGTCCATAGGTACACCTCAGATCCGACGGAGGATGGTTCCTCGCGTTTTCCTTATAGTATATCGGAAATTCCGAAAGAATGCAAACCCTATTTTGAACGGCCGAACGGGCGGCATAGGGACTTCCTGTGGGCGCATAGCCTTGACAGGGAAGGAGGGGGTAGCTATGCTGAACGTGGCGCTGCTGCTGTTATGCCAGGGGATGTTCTGGTCGCTGCATCTGGCAGGGGGCGGCGGGTCGTTTCCCCGTCCGCTGTCGGCGGAGGAGGAGCGGGAGTATCTGAGCCGCTGCGCGGCGGGGGATCTGGACGCGCGGAACGTGCTGGTGGAGCGGAATTTACGGCTGGTGGCTCATATCATGAAAAAGTACTTCGTGCAGGCGGAGGATCAGGAGGATCTGATCTCCATTGGAACCATAGGGCTGATCAAGGCGGTGGACACCTTTCGGCCGGATAAGGGCATCCGGCTGGCCACCTATGCCAGCAGATGTATTGAGAATGAGATCCTGATGCATTTTCGCAGGACGAAGAAGCTGCAGGGGGAGGTGTCCCTCGGCGAGGCCATTGAGACGGACGGGGACGGGGCGGAGCTGTCCATCGGCGATGTGGTGGGCAAGAGCGACACCATGCTGGAGGACTTGCAGGACAAGGATGACCGGGCGCTGGTGCGGCGGCTGGTGGCGGAGCGGCTGACGGAACGGGAGGCGGATGTGATCCGGCGTCGCTACGGGCTGGAGGGCCGCGCGCCCCAGACCCAGCGGCAGGTGGCCGCGGCCTATCACATCAGCCGCAGCTATGTTTCCCGGATCGAGAAGAAGGCGCTGGGAAAGCTGGAGGAGGCGCTGCGGGACTACTGGTAACGGAAAAGAGCCGGCAGGGCCGGCTTTTTTCCGTGGTGGAAAAACGTCTTGACAAATGAGGTCTAATGCGTTAGACTACCTATAAGGACTAACGAATTAGACCAAGGAGAAATGACGATGGAGGCACCCAAGATCTTTGACAGCGAGCTGAAATTCTGCGAGATCCTGTGGCAGCATGAGCCGGTGAAGAGCAGCGAGCTGGCGCGGCTGTGCGCGGCGGAGCTGGGGTGGAAGAAATCCACCACCTACACCGTCATCAAGCGGCTGACGGAGCGGGGCGTGGTGCGGACGGAGAACGCCGTGGTGACGGCATGTCTCCGCCGGGAGGAGGTGCAGAGCGCCGAGAGCCGCGCCTTTGTGGACAAGAACTTTCGCGGAAGTTTGCCGGGGTTCCTGACGGCCTTTGTGGGCGGCAAGGGATTGACGGCGGAGGAGGCCGACGAGCTGCGGCGGATGATCGACCGGTTTGAGGAGGAGAGCCATGGCTGAGTTGTTCGACAAGGTATTGGAGCTGTCATGGCAGGCGGGCGTGATGGCGCTGGCGGTGATGGTGGTGCGGCTGGTGCTGCGGAAAAGGGCGTCCCGCAGGGCGGTATGTCTGCTGTGGGCGCTGGTGGCGCTGCGGCTGGTGCTGCCGGTGAGTCTGAGCGTGGAGAGCCCGGTGAGCCTGCAGGCGGAGGAGGCGCCGGTGAGCCGGATGTATCATGAGATCCGGCAGGCGGAGGCGGTTATCCCTCCGGCGGCTGGCGCGGACAGTACGGCGGCAGATACAGGAACGGCAGCGGCGGCGCCTGCCGCTGCCGCAGAGCAGCGCTTCTCGATTGCCGGGGCGCTGCCGTGGGTGTGGCTGACGGGAATGGGCGGCATGGTGCTGTATATGGCGGCCAGCTTCCTGTGGATGCGGCTGGCGCTGCGGCGCTCGGTGCGGATCGGGGGCAATGTGTACCGCTGCCGGCGGTGGAACACGCCCTTCGTACTGGGGATCTTCGCGCCCCGCATCTATGTGCCGGAGAAGGTGCCGCAGGAAGATCTGCCGCAGGTGCTGACCCATGAGCGGTGCCACATCCGGCGGGGGGATCATGTGTGGAAGCCGCTGGCGTTTGTGCTGCTGGCGGTACACTGGTTCAACCCGGTGCTGTGGGCGGCGTATTTCCTGCTGGGACGGGACATGGAGAACGCTTGTGACGAGATGGCGCTGCGGAACGCGGACGCCGCCCAGCGGGCGGCCTATTCCCGGGCGCTGGTAAGCTGCGCCGCAAGACCGAGAATGGCGGCGGTGAGCCCGTTGGCCTTTGGCGAGGTGGCGGTGAAGGAAAGGGTGAAGAACGTGATCCACTACAGAAAACCCGCGGTGTGGGCGATCCTGCTGCTGATCCTTGCGGCGGCGGGGATCGCCGTGTGTCTGCTGACGAAGCCCGCGCAGCAGGAACGATCGAAGGCGGAGCGGCTGTACGCCATGCGGACGGCCTATGTAGGCGACAACGCCGCCGTAGGCGCGATCCTGGACGCGCTGGGCGTTTCGGCGGGCGGCGCGACGCGGGAAGGGGAGACCTACACCTACTCCCTTTCCATCACGTCCGACAGGGAGCCCTACGGCGTGACGGTGGTGTTCGGCCACGACCAGCTGCCGGAGCGGGATGCCGCATGGGACCGGCAGATGGCGCAGCGGGCGTACACCGCGCTGGCATTGATCGACAACATCGAGTGGTTCGGCTGGACGGAGGCGGCGCAGACGGCGAAGGGAAACGGCGGTATCGTCTACGCGGGAGACTATGTGGACGAACTGAACGCCGCCCGGCAGAGCGTGGAGGGCTTGCAGGCCTATCTGGATCTGCTGCAGGCCAAGGCGGAGGACGGCTCCCTTGTTTACTATCCGGAGGACGCCCTGCCCACTTTTACGGAGCAGGATGCGCTGACGTGGAGCGTGACGGGCGACAACGATCCCCGCAGCGTCAGGGCGGAGGACTACGGCATCGTCTATGACTGGGAGCATCTGCCCGATTGGGACACGGTGCCGCTGAGCTATCTGTGCGCCTACGTCCTGAACAGCGACGGCGCCTATACCGAGGCCGCCATGGACACGCTGGTGGTGCGCTTCCGTCAGGCGGGCGGACTGGTGACGGACTACTTTGCCTCGCTGGCCGGTCAGGCGGCGCCCAACGGTCAGGGAGACGCGGCGGAGGTGCTGAACCGGATGCTGAAGCTGGATCTGGAGGCGCGCAACGGCACACCGGCAGCGTCGGGAGCGGAGGAAGGCACGCCCTTTACGGCGGTTTTCGTGAAGGATCAGCTGAAGATCAGCGTGACGGACGTTTACGACAAGTCCTATGTCACGGTGCGGTACGACGAAAATCTCAGCGAGGACATCCCTGTTTATACGGTGGGCGGCAAGGCGGTGCTGTCCGTGGCGAAGGGAGAGGGCTTTACCCTCTATGGCCGCTACAGCAGCGAGAATGTGGCGCTGCATGACGGCGATGTGATCGACCTGACGGAGCAATTCGTGGGCTTGGGCATGGACGGGCTGCATAACGTCCAGTTCCGGCACCGTCCGGCGGAGCCGGCAGCGGCCAACGCCACGCTGTCCTTCAACGACAACGGTGCGGGGATGACGGACTATCCCGCCGCGTGGTACATCGGCAGCGGGTACAGTATCTGCATCCTGCAGGACGGCTGGCAGCAGCTGACACTGAAAAGCGGCTGGAACGACCCTGCCGTGGACGGTTCGCCTGCCCTTGGCGGCTATCCCGCCGAGGTGTGGCAGAGCACCGAGGACACCAACGCCCGGCTCTATGTGGCGCATCTGGGGGGCATGACCCTCAAGGAGGCGCAGGACTGGGCGAGGGATACGGGCGGCGGTGCGTTCACGCTGAGCGAGAGCAAGCAGGGGGACATCTCCGGCACCGGGCGGAACGGCGCCGTGGAGATCTATCGCCAGTACAGCTTCTTCGCTTCAAACACGGAGCGCTTCGCGGTGGTGAAGGAGTACCCCACGGCGAAGACGGAGCATCTGGGCTACGCCCTGAATGCCATGGCGGACACGTTTGTGCTGCATTGACGCAAAAAAGAGAGCCTTTCGGCTCTCTTTTTTTGCGTCAGAACAGGCTGACCTGGCTGGTCTCCGGCATTCCGGCGAAGGCGCCCAGCGCCTTCAGCTGCTCGATGTGGGTCTTGCTGAGCTTGTTGCAGGTATCGGCAAACTCCTCAATGGAGATGAACTCCTTCCCCTTGCGCTGCTCCACAGTGGCCAGCGCCGCCGCCTCGCCCAGTCCGTGAACGGAGGTGAAGGGGGGCAGCAGGGCGTCGTCGCCCATAATGCGGAAGTGAGTGGCGTCCGACTCGTAGATATTGATGGTGTCGAAGTGGAAGCCCCGCAGATAGAACTCGTAGCAGACCTCCAGCGTCACCATCAGATCCTGCTCCACGTTGGTGGCGTCCTTGTTGTTCTCGATCTCGCGGATCTTGCGTTTTACCGCGTCGATACCGGCGCAGCAGTACTCGGCGTCGAAGGCCTTGGCGCGGATGGAGAAGAAGGTGGCGTAGAAGGCCAGCGGACGGTGGACCTTGAACCAGGCGATGCGGAAGGCCATCATCACATAGGCCACGGCGTGCGCCTTGGGGAACAGGTAGCCGATCTTGGCAAGGGAGTCGATATACCAGTCGGGGACGTTGTGCTCCCGCATGGCCTCCTCCCAGCCCTCGGAGAAGCCACCCTTCTTCACCTTGCCCTTACGGACGGCCTCCATGATCTTGAAGCTCATCTTGGGGTCAAGCCCCATGGAGATGAGATACAGCATGATGTCATCGCGGCAGCCCACGGTCTCCAGAACGGTGGCGGTGCCGCTGACGATCAGATCCCGGGCGTTGCCCAGCCACACGTCGGTGCCGTGGGAGAAGCCGGACAGGCGCACCAGCGTGTTGAAGTTGGTGGGCTGGGTGTCCACCAGCATCTGACGGGTAAAGCGGGTGTTGAACTCCGGGATCGCCACGGCGCCGGTGGGACCCAGCACATCGTCGTTTTCGTAGCCCAGCACCTTGGAGGAGGTGAAAATGGACATGGTGTCGGGATCGTCCAGCGGGATCTGGCGGGCGTTGACGCCGGTGAGATCCTCCATGTACTTGATCATGGTGGGGTCATCGTGTCCCAGCATGTCCAGCTTCAGCAGGTTATCCTCCATGCAGTGATATTCAAAATGCGTGGTGATGGTGTCGCTGCCGGCGTCGTCGGCGGGGTGCTGCACGGCGGTGAAGTCCTCCACGTCCATGTCGTCCGGCACCACCACCAGACCGCCGGGGTGCTGCCCCGTGGTGCGGCGCACCCCCACGCAGCCGTGGGTCAGGCGGTTCATCTCGGCGTTGGAGGCGGTCTCGCCCTTTTCCTCCAGATACTTTTTCACCATGCCGAAGGCGGTCTTCTCCGCCAGCGTGCCGATGGTACCGGCGCGGAACACCTGTGTCTTGCCGAACATCTCGATGGCGTGACGGTGGGCGCGGGCCTGATATTCGCCGGAGAAGTTCAGGTCAATATCCGGCACCTTGCCGCCGCCGTAGCCCAGAAACGTCTCGAAGGGAATGTCGAAGCCGTCCTTTTTCAGCTTTGTGCCGCATTTGGGACAGACCTTATCGGGCATATCCGCGCCGCAGCCGTACTGGGGGTCGGTCTGGAACTCTACATACTGACACTGGGGACAGTAGTAGTGGGGGGGCAGGGAGTTGACCTCGGTGATGCCGGACATATAGGCCACCAGCGAGGAGCCCACGGAGCC